>NZ_JBAQWU010000041.1:0-14086 GCF_049299075.1 Gordonia sp. (in: high G+C Gram-positive bacteria) | reverse complement strand
TCTGTCCGTACTTCAGGGTTACGGTGAGCTTCTTGCCGACCTCGGCGTCTTCGACGCGGAAGTCGGTGATGTAGCCCTGACGCTTGAGGATCTCGGCGATGTTCACCTTGATCTTCGACGAGGGCAGCGACACCTCGTCGTGGTACGCCGAGTTGGCGTTACGCAGACGAGTCAGAAAGTCTGCGATCGGGTCAGTCATGGTCATGGTTGACCGTCAACCTTTCTCGTAGTGGTTCCCATACAGCGCCTATCGTCGGGTGTACCCCGTCGACCTGCGGTGGGCCTTCCACGAAGTGGATAGTTGTGCAAGGTTCTTCCCCACCGATGCCATTGGCTCTTCGCCAGCACCGGGAAGGTATGAAGTTGTAGCTCCCGGGGGCACAGTTCACCCGGGCAACCGCTCAAGTGTAGGTAGTCGACGGCCCAAGAGCCAAATCCCCGCCCCACCCCTCCCATCGGAGCGCCCCTCCTCGATGGCCATGCGACCGAAGCGAGTCGAAACCACCCTCGGGTACGCTGACCCGGCACATTAGTCAGGGGGCACTCGTGAGCACACTCCAACCGGGCCAGGTCTTCGCCGGCTACACCATCGAAGCCCTCCTCGGCGCTGGCGGCATGGGCGAGGTCTACATCGCCCGCCACCCCCGCCTGCCCCGCAACGACGCCCTCAAGGTCCTCGCGCAGGGCCTGGCGAACGACGACGCCTTCCGCCGTCGCTTCGAACGCGAAGCCGACGTCGTCGCCGGACTGTCCCACCCCAACATCGTGAAGGTCCACGACCGGGGCGAGTACGACGGCCGACTCTGGATCGCCTACGACTACATCGAGGGCCACGACCTCGCCGACACCGCCCGCCGCACCCCGCCGACACCGGAGCAGTCCGCCCGGATCATCAGCGAGGTGGCCGACGCCCTCGACGCCGCGGGCCGCCGCGGCCTGGTCCACCGCGATGTGAAGCCTGCCAACATCCTCATCGATGCCGACGGCCGCGCCCTGCTCACCGACTTCGGTATCGCTCGCACCGAGAACCAGGCCGCCACCCAGTTGACCGGCACCGGCACCACCCTCGGCACCGTCGCCTACGCCTCCCCCGAGCAACTCCAGGCACTGCCGATCGATCCTCGCTCGGACCAGTACTCGCTGGCCTGCACCGCCTTCGCGCTACTCACCGGTACCACGCCGTACCACGCCCACAGCGCCACCGCCGCCATCCTCGCCCACGTCCGCAACCCGATCCCGTCGGCCGCCGCACGACGACCCGCCCTCCCGCCGACCGTCGACGGCGTCTTCTACCGCGCCCTCGCCAAGAACCCTGCCGACCGGTTCACCACCAGCACCGAGTTCGCCGCAGCCTTGCGCGCGGCCTTGGCCGGCACAGCCCCGACCGTCGCGCTCACGCCGAGCGTTCCGCGGAACGCCCCAGCCGCCCCTCACCCGCCAGGCACCACCGGGCTGCCGCCGAGCGCCCCGACCGAGTACCTCCTCCCCGACTATCGGCAACCGCAGCCGAAGACCAAACGCCACCGCCTCCCGCTCATCCTCGGCACACTGATCGCCGTGGCGATCCTGGTCGTCGCACTCATCGTGGTACTACCTAGCAGCAACGACAACACCGACAAGACCGACAAGACCGCCGCGGCATCCGCGCCGAGCGTCAACCCGGAAGCCGCAACGCTGGATCAGATCCCGGTGTCGCCCAACCTGCCATCGCTGGCGAACAAGCCCGGCTCACCCGTGTGGGACTGGAAGCCGGACCATGACAAGTGGGTCGATGGACTCGTGCTTCTCGGCGGCACCGAGAAGGCCGTCGTCTTCGGCGAAGCGCGCAGCGACTTCGCTGACAACAAGATCACTCGCCGGAACATCCTCCATGTCGTCGACGCCGATACGGGCAAGACCCGCCATTCGATTCCGGTGCCGATCGACGACTACGTGTCGATGGACTCCTGCCAGGCATTCACCGCTTCCGAGTCGGCGATCTGCCTGGTCGACAGCAACTCCCGCGAGGGCTACACGTACGTGACGGTCGATCTGCTCGCGGGCACCGTCTCACCGGTCATCACCTCCGCGGGCCGTCAAGTGGCTACCACCGGCGACACCGCGGTAATCATTTCCGACGACGGCGTGGTGGCCTACGGTGCGGACGGGCGCAAGCGCTGGGAGGCCGCCGCCAGCTACCCGGAGACCGTCGATCCGCCGGCGCCGCTGCACGGCAGTCCGGTGGTCGAGGTCCGAGAGGGCGACGTGGTGACGTTGCGCTCGGTGACCGACGGCGCGATCCGCTACCGCAAAGACATGGCGAACGACCTCGCCTCCGCCGGCAACGGAAGCCTTTTGTGGACGCCGTTGCCCGACGGATTCGCGGTGACCGACGGCACCGAGACAGTGTTCTACGACGCGAATGGCCGCAAGACGAGCTCCATCCGTGATTGGCAGGTTCTCCGCTTCGACGAGCGTTACCAACGACGACCCGGGTACGTGACATCGCTGCCGATGGTCGTCCGCGACGATGCGATCGGTGCGGTGAATCCGGCGACGGGAACCCTGCTGTGGCAGCGCCCGATCGGTCGACCCCACCAGAATTACTCCGCGGGCGGCTTCGGCACCCACGTGATCATCACCGTCGGGGGTGGCGACAGTGCGTACCCGATCTATCTGGTCGACTGCTACCGCGGCACCGGCACGGCCGCCACGGGCATCGATATGGCCGAGGCGCTGGGCACCGACGGCACCCGACTGGCCATCTCCACCAACAGTTTTGAACAGTTGCGGGTGTTCGGCCCCGACAATAAGCAGCTGTGGGACCTCGCCGCAGCGACCACGACCGCGAGTACCGACGCACGGTTCGTTGCCGTCGGCGGCAAGGTCTACCAAGGCACGCGACGAGTGATCTGAGGACGACACCCATGACTCCGCTGAATTCGGGCGATCAGTTCGCCGGCTACACCATCGAGCGCCTCCTCGGTGCGGGCGGAATGGGCGAGGTCTACCTCGCCCAGCACCCGCGCCTGCCGCGCCGGGACGCACTGAAGATCCTGAATTCGTCCCTCGCTGCGAATGCCGACTTCCGTGCTCGCTTCGAGCGCGAAGCCGACACGCTGGCCGAGCTGCGGCACCCGAACATCGTCCGCGTCCACGACCGCGGCGAGACCGACGGCCACCTCTGGATAGCCCTGGAGTACATCGACGGCCCCGACCTGGCCGCCGTCATCGAGCGCGGTCCGATGCCGATCGATCAGATCGCGCGCGTCGTCGCCCAGGTCGCCGACGCACTGGATGCCTCGGCACGACGCGGCCTGGTCCACCGCGACGTCAAACCCGCCAACGTACTGCTTGCCGGCGACGGCCGCGCCCTGCTCACCGACTTCGGCATCGCGCGGGCCGCCGATGAGGTCAGCGAACTCACCGGCACCGGCACGATGATCGGCACCGTCGCCTTTGCCGCACCCGAACAACTGCAGGCACTTCCCGTCGACGCCCGCGCCGACCAGTACTCGCTGGCCTGCACTGCTTTCGCGCTCCTCACCGGCCATGGCCCGTACACCGCGGCCACGCCCACCGCCATGGTGCTCGCGCACGTGCAGGACGCCAGTCCAGCGCTGAGCGCACGACGACCCGGCCTGCACCCCACCGTCGACCAGGTCTTCTACCGTGCCCTCGCCAAGAATCCCGCCGACCGCTACGCCACCAGCGGCGAGTTCGCCGCCGCCTTGAGTCAGTCGCTGACCGCCCCGAAGGCCACGCCATCGGCGGCACCCCACCACACTCAGCGCACCCAAGGGTTCACACCCGATCCGCAGTCGAAGCGCTCCAAGCGCGTTCCGCTGATCGTCGGCGGACTGGTCGTCGTGGCTGCCCTCGTCACCGGCCTGGCGCTCTGGCTCACGGACCACGACGACGGCCGGTACACGAGCGAAGCCTTCGTCGAGTTCGATCCGTCCATGCCGACGGAACTGTCCCCCGAGGCCGCCACGCTAGAGCGCAAACTCGTGTCGCCGAATCTCGCCTCGCTGGACGCGGCGCCGCGGCAGGCGATGTGGTCGTGGACGCCGCCCGGTGACGGCACCAACGCGGCGATCATCGGCGGCACCGAGAAGTATGCGCTCGGCGGGGTGGCGGGCGACGACGGCGTGCGTCTGGCAGTCCTCGACGCCGAGTCCGGCCGCACTGTCGCCAGCATCACGATCCCCGATCTCCCCCGCGAGCTCCCCCGCAGGTGCCAAGTCTTCGACGGCACGCAGGTGCTGTTCTGCGAGGTCGCCAGCTATATCGGCGATGACAGTCGGCAGATGGCCTTCGCGGCCATCGACCTGGAGCGCGGCACCGCCTCGCGCCCGCAGATCACCGGCATCTCGGCACACTGGTTTGTTACCGGTGACCGAGCTGTCGTCGACGACGACCAGGGCCTGCACGCCTTCGATATCGCGGGCCGCCCGGCCTGGCAGGCACCGGGGATACATTCGGACAGCTTCAACAGCGTGCACGGTGCACCGGTCGTCGGCACTGACGACGACGGTGTCCTCACCCTCCGCTCGGTGCGAACCGGCCGCATAGTCCACACGTCGAAGGACTCTGGCGACCTCGATCCGACGTGGGCGCCGTTCCTCGGCGGATTCGTCGTTGCCGACGGCGACGACGCCGTGATTTACGACGCCGACGGCAAGAAACTGTCGACGGCGGCCGGCCGCAAGCCGATCGCCTACGAGAACGCAGCCCTGAACACGGTGACCCCGCTCCCGATCCTCCGCAACGCGGCGGCGCTCGGCGCGGCGAACCCGGCGACGGGCACCATGCTGTGGGAGCGCCCGGTCAGCGTCTGGCGACACAGCGGCGGCGTCGGCACCGCCTTCGCCTTCGCCCTGCCGCACAGCAGCGGCGCTGCACCCGAAGAGCCGGTCGGCCAGTACTGGCTGGACTGTTACACCGGTGTCGGCGGAAAGTTCACCGCAACCAGCAGCTTCCCGGTGGGCACCGACGGTGTCCGCTTCGCCGCCACCACCCAAGCGATGCAGCGCCTGCACTCCTTCGCCCCCGACGGCCGTCTCCTGTGGGAGCTCGTCCCGACGGACCCCTCCGTCGCGCTCATCGAATACCACGCCCACGGCGGCAAGATCTACCAAGCCAACCGCCGCGTCCTCTGACCGGCCACCGCACCACTGGGGTACCCGGCGGGTAGCGTGCCGGGGGTGACGATCGACTGGGAACTGCTGGCCTGCGGGTTCACCGGGCACGTGACCTTTCGGCCCGACGAGCCGGCGGCGGCCGCGCGCCTCCAGACCGCCACCTCGAGCGGTGCAGCATGGCGCTGCCTACGGTGCGGCGACTTCATTCTGGGGGAGCCCACGACGAGTGGGCCGACGGCGCAGGCACCGCAGGTCGCGCGCGGCGGGTTACTGCGCGACACCATCATCATGCGACTGCTGGCCCTCGACCGGTTTCTCCATTTTCTTGGGCTCACGGTGGTCGGCGCGGTGATCCTGGGCCTGCAGGAGACCGAGGGTGCGACCCTGCGCGAGCAGTTCCAGGCTGCCGTCCCGCGGCTGGAACCGGTCGCCACTCAGCTCGGCTGGAACGTCGCCGACTGGAAGAGTCTGCGCTTGATCGAGCAAGCCATCGCCCTGAGCCCCACCGCCGTCACCTGGATCGGTATCGCGGTCCTCACCTACGGGTTGCTCGAGCTCATCGAAGCCACCGGACTGTGGCTGGGCAAACGCTGGGGCGAGTATTTTTCGGTGGTGGTCACCGGCGTATTCATTCCGCTGGAGATCTACGAACTGGTCGACAAAGTGACCGTGTTCAAGGTCCTCGCCTTGGTCATCAACGTCGCCGCGGTGCTCTGGCTGATCTGGCGCAAACGGCTCTTCGGCGTCCACGGCGGCACCGCCGCCAACCGCGCCCAGCATCAAGCTGCGAGTTTCCTCGACTGAGCGGTGGTTTCGACACGCCTCCGCAGAACGTGGCGGGGTGGTCAAGGGACTTTGGACCAGAGTTCTCCGGCCCCTTTCCCATTGAATGCACTGCGTTTACTTTAAATAGGGCATAGGCCTTCTTATCGGCCTAGGGTTGATCGCATGAGCGGCACACCCACCACCCAAGGCGACGCAGCCCAAGCACTGCTCGACGTAGGTCGATTCTTCACCCGTTGGGACGAGACCGCAGACAAACGCGCAGTCTTCCGCGACGGCGGCCGCGAGGGCGACGTCTTCTACCGGAACCGCTGGAGTCACGACAAGATCGTCCGCTCCACGCACGGCGTCAACTGCACCGGATCGTGTTCGTGGAAGGTGTACGTCAAAGACGGGATCATCACCTGGGAAACCCAAGAGACCGACTATCCGTCCGTCGGCCCGGACCGCCCCGAATACGAGCCGCGCGGCTGCCCCCGCGGCGCCGCCTTCTCCTGGTACACCTACTCGCCCACCCGCGTCCGGCATCCGTACGCGCGCGGCGTGCTGCTGGAGATGTACCGCGAAGCCCGCAAACGCCTCGGCGACCCGGTCGAAGCCTGGGCCGATGTGACCGGCGACCCGCTGCGTCGCCGCGCCTACCAACGCGCCCGCGGCATGGGCGGCCTGGTCCGCGTCGGCTGGGACGAGGCCATCGAGATGGCGGCCGCCGCCCACGTGCACACCATCAAGACCTACGGCCCCGACCGCTGCACCGGCTTCTCCCCGATCCCGGCGATGTCGATGGTCAGCCACTGCGTCGGCACCCGCTTCATCCAGTTGATCGGCGGCGTGATGACGTCGTTCTACGACTGGTACGCCGACCTGCCGGTGGCCAGCCCGCAGGTCTTCGGCGATCAGACCGACGTCCCCGAGTCCGGCGACTGGTGGGATGCCACCTACCTGATGATGTGGGGCTCCAATGTGCCGGTCACCCGCACCCCGGATGCCCACTGGATGGCCGAGGTCCGCTACCGCGGCACCAAGGTGGTCACCGTCTCCCCCGACTACGCCGACAACACCAAGTTCGCCGACGAGTGGCTGCCCGCGCAGGCCGGCACCGACGCCGCGCTCGCCATGGCGATGGGCCACGTGGTGCTCAAAGAATTCTTCGTCGATCAGCAGACGGACTTCTTCAACGAGTACGTCCGCAAGTTCACCGATCTGCCGTATCTCATCGGCCTCGATGAGCACGAGCATGAGGGCGCACCCACCCTGGTCCCGGGCAAGTTCCTGACCTCCGACGAGGTGGCGCTGGGCAACGGCGACCACGATGTGTGGAAGACGGTGCTGATCGACGACGTGACCGGTGATCTGGTCGCCCCGCGCGGCTCCATCGGACACCGCTACTCCGACAGCGGTGAGGGCGAGTGGAACCTCGATCTCGGCGACACCGTCCCGCGACTGAGCCTGTACGACGACCCGGCCGCCGAGCGCGTCGAGATCAGCGTGCCTGCGTTCGACGCCCCCGACGGGTCCGGCTCGGTCCTGCGCCGCGGCGTCCCGGCCCGCCGCATCAACGGCAAGCTGCACACCACGGTGCTCGACCTGATGCTGGCCCAGTACGGTGTCGGGCGCGACGGCCTGCCCGGCGATTGGGCCACCGGCTACGACGACGTCAACACCGCCTACACGCCGGCCTGGCAAGAAGAGATCACCAGCGTGCCCGCCGAAGCGGCGATCCGCATCGCGCGGGAGTTCGCCCAGAACGCGCTCGACTCCGGTGGCCGCTCGATGATCATCATGGGCGCCGGCATCTGCCAGTGGTTCCACGCCGACACCACTTACCGCGCGATCCTCGCCCTGCTGATGCTCACCGGCTGCGAGGGCCGCAATGGCGGCGGCTGGGCGCACTACGTCGGCCAAGAGAAGTGCCGGCCGATCACCGGCTGGATCTCGCTGGCCAACGCCCTGGACTGGTCGCGCCCGCCGCGCACGCAGACCGGCACCCCGTTCTGGTACATGCACACCGACCAGTGGCGGAGCGACGGCTACTCGACCGGATCGCTGGCCTCACCGCTGTCCAAGGGCAGCCTGAACCACCAGCACACCGCCGACGCGATCGCCCAGTCCGCGCGCATGGGGTGGCAGCCGTTCTTCCCACAGTTCAAGACCAACTCGATTCAGGTCGCCGCCGACGCGCAGGCCGCTGTCGCCGCGGGCACCGCGGACAGTCCGGGATCCTTCGTGGCACAGGGGCTCTTCGACGGATCTATCGAACCGTCGATCTCCGACGTCGACGCCCCGGAGAACTGGCCGCGCACCCTGGTGCTGTGGCGCTCGAATCTGCTGGGCAGCTCCGCAAAGGGCGACGAATACTTCCTGCGGAACCTGCTCGGCACCCAGCACAACGTGCTCGGCAGCGAACTGCCCGACACCCCGCGCCCGCGCGATGTGAAATGGCACGAGCAGGCCCCCGAAGGCAAGCTCGATCTGCTGCTGTCGGCGGACTTCCGCATGACCTCCACGACGCTGCTCAGCGACATCGTGCTACCGGCGGCCACCTGGTACGAGAAGCACGATCTGAGCTCCACGGACATGCATCCGTTTGTGCATGCCTTCACCCCGGCGATTGACCCGCCGTGGGAGGCCAAGAGCGACTTCGACCTGTTCCATCTACTAGCCCAAGAGATTTCGCGTCAGTCGGTCAAACATCTCGGTACCGTGCCCGATATTGTCTCGCTGCCGAACCAGCACGACACCCCCGCCGAGGCGGCCGCGCCGCACGGCATCGTCGACGACTGGTTGGGCGGCGACAAGCCCGGCGTACCCGGGAAGAATCTGCCGAACTTCGTCGTCGTCGAACGCGACTACACGGCGCTGGCCGACAAGCTGTCCACTGTCGGTCCACTGGCCGATACCCTCGGCTTCACCGTCAAGGACGTCACCTTCGACATCGCCTCGCAGATCCCGAAGCTGGCCGCCAAGAATGGCGTCATGATGTCCGAATCGGGCACCTCGGTGGTCGACGGCCGCCCTGCCATTGACACCGACGTGAAGATGGCCGAGGCGATCTTGATGTTCTCCGGCACCACGAACGGAGAGTTGGCCGTCGACGGTTTCGAGAAGCTCGAGAAGCGCACCGGCAAGGAGTTCGTGGATCTGGCGCTCGGGTCGGAGGAGAAGCGGATCACCTTCGCCATGACCCAAGAGGGACCGCAGCCGGTGATCACCTCGCCGGAGTGGTCGGGCAGCGAGACCGGCGGGCGCCGTTACGCCCCGTTCACCATGAATGTGGAGCGGGACAAGCCTTTTCACACCCTCACCGGCCGCATGCACTTCTACCTCGACCACGACTGGATGCTCGATATCGGGGAGGCCCTGCCGATCTACCGGCCGCCGCTGGACATGCACAAACTGTTCAACGAGCCCAAGCTCGGTCCGAATGGCGACAAAGAGATCGTCGTCCGCTACCTCACTCCGCACAACAAGTGGTCGATCCACTCGGAGTACCAGGACAACTTGTTCATGCTGTCGCTCTCGAGGGGTGGGCCCACCGCGTGGTTGTCGCCTGAAGATGCGGCCGCGATCGACGTCGTCGACAACGACTGGATCGAGTGTGTGAATAACAACGGCGTCTTTGTCGGACGCGCGGTGGTCTCGCACCGCATTCCCGAGGGCGTCACCTATGTGCACCACGCCCAGGAACGCACCATCGACGTCCCCAAGTCGGAGGCGACCGGTAAACGCGGCGGCATCCACAACTCGGTGACCCGCGTGCTGGTGAAGCCGTCGCATTTGATCGGCGGATACGCGCAGCTCTCGTACGCCTTCAACTATCTCGGGCCGACCGGCAACCAGCGCGACAACGTGTCCACAATCCGCAAGCGCAGCCAGGAGGTGACGTACTGATGCGAGTCATGGCACAGGTCGCGATGGTGATGAATCTCGACAAATGCATCGGCTGTCATACGTGCTCGGTGACCTGTAAGCAGGCGTGGACCAACCGCGCCGGCACCGAGTACGTGTGGTTCAACAACGTCGAAACCCGCCCCGGCCAGGGCTACCCGCGCCGGTACGAGGACCAGGAGCAGTGGAAGGGCGGCTGGCATCTCAACCGCCGCGGCCAGTTACGGCTACGCACCGGGGGCCGCCTGCAGAAGCTGGCGACAATCTTCGCCAGCCCGGTCCAGCCCACTCTCGAGGACTATTACGAGCCGTGGACCTACGACTACGAGAACCTGATCAGCGCGCCGCTCGGCGACGACATTCCGGTGGCCCGACCCAAATCGCTGATCACCGGCGAGGATATGAAGATCACCTGGTCGGCGAACTGGGACGACAACCTCGGCGGTAGCGCAAAGACGGCAGAACTGGACCCGATCCTGCAGAAGCTCCGGCAGGAGTCGTCGGACAAAATCAAGTTCTCCTTCGAGCAGGCCTTCATGTTCTACCTGCCACGGATTTGCGAGCACTGCCTGAATCCGTCGTGCATGGCCTCGTGCCCTTCCGGCGCGATCTACAAGCGCGAAGAAGACGGCATCGTGCTGGTCGACCAGGACCGCTGCCGCGGCTGGCGGCAATGCATCACCGGCTGCCCGTACAAGAAGATCTACTACAACCACCGCACCGGCAAAGCCGAGAAATGTACGTTCTGTTACCCGCGTATCGAGGTGGGCCAGCCGACTGTCTGCTCGGAGACCTGCGTGGGTCGGCTGCGCTATATCGGGATCTTCCTGTACGACGCCGATGCCGTCACGGCAGCCGCGGCGACGCCGAACGAGCAGGACCTCTACCAGGCCCAGCTCGACCTGATGCTCGACGCGAACGACCCGCAGATCATCGCCCTGGCCCGCGCGGCCGGAATCCCCGACGAGTGGATCAACGCCGCCCAGCGTTCCCCGGTGTACGCGCTGGCCAAGAAGTACAAGGTCGCGCTGCCGCTGCATCCGGAATACCGGACCATGCCGATGGTCTGGTACGTGCCGCCACTCTCGCCGATCGTCGACCTGCTGACCGAGCAGGGGCACGACGGCGAGGCCGCCGACAATCTGTTCGGCGCCATCGACACGCTGCGCATTCCGATGGAGTATCTCGCCGAGCTGTTCAGCGCTGGCGATGTGGACGTGATTCACAACGTCTTGCGCAAGCTCGCCGCGATGCGCAGCTATATGCGCGATGTGGCCCTCGGCCGGGAGCCCAACGAGCTGATCCCGGCGTCGGTCGGCATGGACGAAGAGTCGATCACCGAGATGTATCGCCTGATGGCGATCGCCAAATACGAGGACCGCTATGTGATCCCCACGGCGCACGTAGAGCAAGCGCACAACTTGGAAGAGTTGGGCTGCTCGCTAGATGTCGAAGACGGTCCGGGCATGTATGAGTCCGGCCCCTTCGGCGAGTCCAGCGGCCGACCCACCCCGGTGTCCCTGGAAACTTTCCAAGCTCTCAAACAGCGTCAGACCAGCGACCGTGCCGCCGACGCGGAGACTCTCCGCCATCGGGTCAACCTGCTCAACTGGGACGGCAACGGCTCCCCCGTTTCGTCGCCGGCCGACGCCGCGAAAGACAGCTGATGCGCTCCCCCGCACGATCCCTGAGCACCGCAGTCCGATCCCTGAGCGATTCGGCCCGATCCCTGAGCGATTCGGCCCGATCCCTGAGCTTGTCGAAGGGTCACCGTGTAGCGAAGGACCACCGCGTCGTCTACCAAGTCGCATCGCTGGCTCTCCAATACCCCGACGACACCCTGCTCGCCCAGGTCCCGTTGCTCGACGCTGCGATCGCCGAGGCTGGCTCGGCACCGTCGAACACAGCCTTGCGGCGCCTCGTCGACCATCTAGCGACCACCGACCCCGACGGCTTGCGCCGCGACTACGTCGACCTGTTCGATCTGTCGCGCAGGCACACGTTATACCTGACGTACTGGTCGGACGGCGATACCCGCCGGCGCGGTAGCGCACTCGCCGATATCAAGGCGCTGTACCGCGAATCGGACTTTCTGTGCGATACCCGCGGCGAGCTCACCGACTATCTGCCGATGGTCCTGGAGTTCACCGCCCGGGTGAACCCGGACGGCGGTCGTGCGCTCCTCATCGAGCACCGCGCGTCCCTGGAATTGATCCGGATCGCTTTGCAAGAGAAGGGCTCTCCGTACGCTGACGCACTGGTCGCGGTATGCGCGACGCTCCCCGGCGATGCTCCGCCCGACAAGGCGAGTGCCCTGGCCCTGCGTCCGGCCCCGCCGGCCGAGCGCGTCGGCCTGGACGCCGGCGATCCGCGTCTGCTTCCGCTGTTCACCACCACCGAGATGGCTGTTCTTAAGGACGGCCCCCCACGAAGAGGAAGGTGAGGGCACGATGGGTGTCTTTCTGTGGGGCGTGATCCCCTACATCGCATTGCTGTCGGTGATCGGCGGCACCATCTGGCGGTACAAGTACGATCAGTTCGGCTGGACGACGCGCTCCTCGGAGCTGTACGAGTCCAAGCTGCTACGCATCGGTTCCCCGCTCTTCCACTACGGCATTCTCGTCGTGGTGATCGGGCACGTGATGGGCTTGCTGATCCGCGAATCGTGGACCGAGTTCTTCCACATCACCGAGACGCAGTACCACTGGGTCGCGGCGGTGGGCGGGCTGATCGCCGCAGTCGCGACCATCGCCGGTGTGGCGATCCTGATCTATCGTCGTCGAACGGTGGGGCCGGTCTTCGCCGCCACCACCCGCAACGACAAGTTGATGTATCTGGTGTTGGTGGCGGCGATCATCGCGGGCACCTACATCACCATCGTCGGCATGATTCATCCGCACGACCCCGGAGTGAACTACCGCGAGACGGTGTCCCCGTGGTTCCGGTCGATCTTCCTGTTGCAGCCGGACATCACCGCGATGGAGGCGGCGCCGACGCGCTTCCATGTGCATGTGCTGATCGGCATGGCGCTGTTCATTCTGGTGCCGTTCACCCGCCTGATCCACATGTTCACCGCACCACTGCACTACTTGTTTCGCCCCTACATCGTCTACCGCAGTCGCGACGTCAGTAGGGTGCCCGGCGCCCAGCCGGTGCCGTCCGCGTGGGCACCCATCGGCACCAAAGACCGGAAGTGACAGGACCGCACATGACCACGACCCTCGACCCCACCGCGCTGCCGCCGGGCGTCACGAAATCGGCGCAGACCAAAAACCTGACGCTGGCCTTCTTCGCCTTCATGCTCACCTTCTGGGCCTGGAACCTGATCGCGCCGCTCGGCGTCTTCTACGCCAGCCCCGGCCAGCTGGATCTGAACTCCACCCAGAAGTCGGTGCTCATCGCGGTACCGATCCTGGTGGGCTCGCTCGGGCGCATCGCGGTGGGTGTGATGACGCCGAAGTACGGCGGCCGGATCATGTTCACCGGACTGTGTCTGATCTCGGCACCGTTCGTGATTCTGGTGGCGGTCGCCGGCTCGATGAAGTCGTATCCGTTGATGATCGTCTTCGGGTTCTTCCTCGGTATCGCGGGCACCAGCTTCGCCGCCGGTATTCCGTTCTTGAACAACTGGTACCAGCCCAGCCGCCGCGGCTTCGCGACTGGCGTTTTCGGCGCCGGAATGGGCGGCACCGCACTGTCGGCATTCTTCACTCCGCGGTTCCGCGAGTGGTTCGGCTACTTCCCGACGCACGTCATCATGGCGGTGGCGCTGGTCGTCATGGCGGCCATCACGTGGATGTTCATGCGCGATGCGCCGACGTTCACCCCAAGCGCGGAACCGGGTCTGCCGAAGCTGGTCGACGCGATGAAGCTGCCGATCACCTGGCAGATGAGTTTCCTGTACGCGGCGGCCTTCGGCGGCTTCGTCGCCTTCTCCACGTATTTGCCGACGTACCTGAACGACGTCTACGACATCGCCGATCTGAAGTCGGCGGGCGCCCGTACCGCCGGGTTCGCGATTGCGGCGGTGATCGCTCGTCCGATCGGCGGGGTGCTCTCGGACCGGTTCGGTCCACGGATCATCACCGCGATCTCGTGCGGCGGCGCAGCAGTCCTAGCTGTCTGGATGATCTTCAAACCCGACCTGGGCTCCGGGCTGGCCGCCGTCGACTTCATCCTGATGGCCGTGATGATGGGGATGGGTGCCGGTTCGGTGTTCGCGTGGGTGTCCCTCGCTTCCCCGGCCGCCCGAGTGGGCGCGGTGACCGGTCTGGTCGGCGCGGCCGGAGGCC
>NZ_JBAQWU010000040.1:0-1905 GCF_049299075.1 Gordonia sp. (in: high G+C Gram-positive bacteria) | reverse complement strand
TCTGCGGCGGCGGCACGGAACGTGTCGCCGGCGGCCATGAGGACGCTGACACCTGCCTGTGCCTGCAACGCCGACACCTTGCCGATGGTGGTGGTCTTCCCGACGCCGTTGACGCCGACCACCAGGACCACCGCCGGGCCGCCGGCGTGCGGCAGCGCCTTGACCGACCGGTCGAGTTCGGGATGGAGCTGCTCAACGAGCACCCTGCGAAGGGCCGCGCGGGCGTCGTCGGCGCTGCGGTCGTTGCCGGTGGCCAGTTCAGCGCGCAGGCTGGTCACCACTGCCTCGGTGGCGGCGGTGCCGAGGTCGGCCATCACCAGCGTGTCCTCGATCTCTTCCCAGCTGTCCTCGTCGAGGTCGCCGGCGCCGAGTAGGCCGAGCATCGACCCGCCGAGCGCCCCCTGGGACCGCGACAGACGCCCACGCAGTCGGGACAGTCGGCCCGCGGTGGGCTCGATCTCGTCGAGTTGCGGGGTCAGCGGCTCGGCTGGCGCGGGCGTCGCAGTCTCGGCTGCCTCGCCTGCCGCCTCCACGGACATCGCCTCGTCGACGGTGTCGTTTTCGGTGCCCGGGAGCTGCGCGATCGGGTCGTCGGCGACAGGTTCGACGATGTCGGACGACGCGCCAGCCAAAATCCGTTCGGCTTCGTCCGCCACCGGCTCCGGTTCGGCCGTGGCGGTGCCGCCCTGGCTGAACGAGAATCCGGTGTCGGCCTGGTAGCCGCCGGACTTGTCCACCTGGCGGTGGCCGTCGACGGCCGGGGTGTCACGCGGGGACAACGAGATCTGGCGGCGCCGGCGCAGCACGATCCCGCTGCCGACCACGAGGGCCAGGAGCAGAACGACGATGACGACGATGCCGATAACGGCTTGGGTACTCACTATCGGGCCTTTCAGTTCGCGGGCGTGGGTGCCACGTCGACACCACGCAGACGCTGGGAGATGACTTGGGTGATGCCGTCACCGCGCATACTCACACCGTAGAGCGCGTCGGCGATCTCCATGGTGGGCTTCTGGTGGGTGATGACGATCAGCTGACTCTTTTCGCGGAGTTGCTCGAAGAGGCTGATCAGGCGCCGCAGGTTGGCGTCGTCGAGGGCGGCTTCGACCTCGTCCATCACGTAGAACGGCGATGGGCGGGCCCGGAAAATCGCCACCAGCATGGCCACTGCAGTCAGCGACTTCTCGCCACCGGACAGCAGCGACAGCCGCTTGACCTTCTTCCCCGGCGGACGGGCTTCCACTTCGACACCGGTGGTCAGCATGTCGTGCGGATCGGTCAACACCAGACGGCCCTCACCGCCGGGGAAGAGCGTCGCGAAAACTTGGGAGAACTCCTTTTCCACGTCGGCGTAGGCCTCGGTGAAGACCTGCAGGATGCGGGCGTCGACGTCGGCGACGACGCCGAGCAGGTCGGCGCGCGCGGCCTTCACATCCTCCAACTGGGCCGACAGGAAGTTGTATCGTTCCTCCAAGGCGGCGAACTCTTCCAAAGCCAGCGGATTGACCTTCCCGAGCGTGTTCAGGTCTTTCTGTGCCCTCTTTGCGCGGGCCTCCTGGGTGGCGCGGTCGTACGGCATCGCCGCTGGTGCGACGACGAGCTCGCCGCGCGCTTTGGCGTCGGCGTATTCACGCAGTTCCAACTCTGATGGCGGCATCGCCACATCGGGGCCGTACTCGGCAACGAGATCGTCGGCGTTCATCGCGAACTGCTCGACCACCTGCTCTTCGAGTTGCTCGATGCGCAGGGCGGCCTGCGCTTTAGCCACCTCGTCGCGGTGCACCGCATCTTTGAGGGTGGTGAGCGTGGCGGTGGCCGCGTCGACCCGAGTGCGGAGTTCTTCGGTCTCGGCGGTGCGCGCGGCGCGGGCCGCTTCGAGGTGGTCGCGTCCGGCCGCGGCACTGG
>NZ_JBAQWU010000039.1:0-2444 GCF_049299075.1 Gordonia sp. (in: high G+C Gram-positive bacteria) | reverse complement strand
GTGCTCACCCCGCGGTTCGCCGACGAGGCTGCAGGCTTGTCGGCCACCTGGCTCGGCCATGCCAGCGTGCTCGTGGACATCGACGGCGTGCGGGTGCTGACCGACCCGATGTTCGCCGATCGGTGTTCGCCGTCGCAAAGTTTCGGTCCCAAGCGGATGCATGCCGTGCCGGTCGGCGTCGGTGCGCTGCCGCCTATCGATGTGGTGCTGATCTCGCACGACCACTACGACCACCTCGATCTGCAGACGATCGACGCGCTGGCGGCCCTGCACCCGCAGGCACAGTTCGTGGCGCCGGTCGGGGTGGACGCTCACCTGATGGCGTGGGGCATTGAGCCGGCACGTATTCACACCGCTGACTGGTACGAGCGGGTGAGTTTGGACGTCGGTGGCACCGAGCTGCGCTTCTATGCGACGGCTGCCCGGCATTTTTCTGGGCGCGGCCTGACCCGGAACCTGACCCAGTGGGCCAGTTGGGCAGTGCTCGGTCCGGATCACCGCGTTTTCTTCTCCGGTGATACCGGTTTCACCGAACGCTACGGCGAAACCGGCGACCTACTGGGTCCGTTCGACCTGACGCTTCTCGCCGTGGGCGCCTACGATCCGGCGTGGCCGGACATCCACGTCAACCCGGAAGAAGCGGTCGCGCTGCACCATCTGCTCAATCCCGGCGCCGCGCGTGATTGTTTACTGCTGCCAATCCATTGGGGCACATTCAATCTCGCGTTGCATCGCTGGGCCGATCCGATTCAGCGCCTGCTGACCGAGGCGAGCACGGCTGGCGTTCCGGTCACCGTCCCCCGGCCGGGCGCGACCGCCGACGTGGACAAACGCAACGGCTCGGCGTTCGATGATCCGTCCTGGTGGGAGCGTTGCGCCTGATCGTCGCGAGCCGGGCCCTAGACTGAGGCCTCATGAGCACTCCCACTGCCACCCGGCCCACCGGACTGACGGCTGCGCAGGTCTCCGAGCGGGTCGCTGCGGGCCAGGCGAATACGCAGCCCGATAAGTCCGGCCGCAGCGTCGCCGACATTGTGCGCGCCAATATCTTCACCCCGATCAATGCGATCCTCGGGGTGTTGTTCGCGATTGTCGCCTACACCGGCTCGTTTATTAACGGTCTGTTCGGCCTGTTGATCATCGCGAACTCCGGGATCGGCATCATTCAGGAGGTTCGCGCCAAGAGGACGCTGGACCGGCTCTCGATCGTCGGCCAGGCACGTCCCACGGTGCGTCGCGACGGACAGTCGGTGTCGGTGGCGGCAAGCGAGATCGTGCTCGACGACATCATCGAGCTGGCCCCGGGTGACCAAGTGGTCGTGGACGGGGAGGCCGTGGAGTCGGTGTCGCTCGATATCGACGAGTCACTGCTTACCGGTGAGGCCGATGCCGTCGACAAGGCGCCCGGCGACAAGATTATGTCGGGCAGTTTCGTGGTGGCCGGTTCGGGTAGCTACCGGGCCACCAAGGTCGGTGCCGATGCCTACGCCGCGCAACTGGCCGCGGAGGCTTCAAAGTTCACTTTGGTGTCGTCGGAATTGCGCAGCGGCATCAACAAGATCCTGGCGGTCATCACCGTCATCTTGATTCCGGCTGGCATCCTCACCATCTACAACCAGCTGGTGATCAGCAAGCAGGAACTCAACGACGCGCTACTCGGAATGGTTGCGGCGCTGGTGCCGATGGTCCCGGAAGGGTTGGTGCTGATGACGTCGATCGCTTTCGCGGTGGGCGTCGTCCGGCTCGGCCAGCGACAGTGCCTGGTGAACGAGCTGCCCGCCATCGAGGGCCTGGCCCGCGTCGACATCGTCTGCACCGACAAGACGGGCACCCTCACCGAGAACGGCATGCGGCTATCGGAGGTGCGGGTGATCGATGAGGCGTACACCGAGGATCAAGTGACGCAAGCTCTTTCGGCGATCGCGGCGAATGATCCGTACCCGAACGCGAGTATCGAAGCCATTAAGGAGGCGTACCCGCAGTCGCCCGGCTGGACCACGTCGTCGATCCTTCCGTTCGCCTCGGCCAACAAGTTCAGCGGTTGCTCGTTGGTTGACGGCGCGGGCGGTGCGCACGGCAACTGGCTGATCGGCGCGCCCGACGTGCTGCTCGATCCGGACTCGGCGAACGCGCAGCTCGCCTCCGACCTGGGGGCCACCGGACTGCGCATCCTGTTGATCGCCGCGATCGACGTCCCGGTCGATACCACGCCGGCGCCAGGTACCACTGTGCCCGGCACCCTCACCCCGGTCGGTTTGATCGTGCTGGAGCAGCGGGTGCGCCCAGATGCCAAGGACACCATCGACTACTTCGCCTCGCAGGATGTCGACGTGAAGGTGATCTCCGGCGACAATGCGCGCTCGGTGGGGGCCGTCGCCGAGTCGCTCGGCTTGGGCACGTCGGACACCGCCGTCGACGCCCGTCAGCTGGCGACCGAAATCGAC
>NZ_JBAQWU010000038.1:0-19560 GCF_049299075.1 Gordonia sp. (in: high G+C Gram-positive bacteria) | reverse complement strand
CCCTCACAGGCTGCGCAGATACTCCAACTGCGTTTTGACGCTCATCTTCGCCGCCGGCCACAGCGACTCGTCGACATCGGCGTACACCTTGCGGACCACCTTCATCGGCTTCGCGCGCTGCGGGCTGACCCGCAGCTCGTCGAGGGCCTGCCGGATCTGGTCGAGTCGCTCCTCACGGTGCGCCTTGTAATAGCGTGCCACCGGCCCCAGTTTCGGATGATCGGGCCCATGACCGGGTAGGAGATGCGCGTCCGATGCCTCGACGATCAGCCGGTTCAGGGAGTGGAAGTAGTCACTCAGGCCGCCGTCCGCCGGATCGAGCACTGTGGTGCCGCGCCCCAAAATCGTGTCACCGGTGAGGATCGCCCGCTGGTCTTCCCACTGCACCAAAAAACTCATCGAATCGGCCGTGTGCCCAGGGGTGTGCAGCGCGGTAATGCGCAGCCCCGCCGCATCGATCACCTCGCGGTCGGTGAGCCGCGGCGCACCGTGGCTGAACCGGTCGTCGTATGCGCGGTGCACCGAGCCGGTGCGCTTGCGCATCTTGGTGATCGCGCCGGTGTGGTCGTAGTGGCGATGGGTGATGAGGGTCAGCTCGACGTCGCCGGCGGCAGCGGCGATCGAGCGCACATGTCGACCCGATTTGGGCGGGCCAGGATCCACCACCACCGCGGTCGGACTTCCGGGGGCGCGCAGGATCCACGTATTGGTTCCGTCGAGCTCCATCAGCCCGGGATTGTCGCGGAGCAGCACCGACGCGAAGGGCGTCACCGGCCGCACCTGCCCGTAGGCGGGGTGCACTGGCCACGCTCCACTCATGTCAGTCGACCTCGACCTGGACGACCATCTCCACTTCCACCGGCGCACCGAGGGGAAGCTCGGCTACCCCGACGGCCGACCGGGCATGCACGCCAGCCTCGCCGAAGATCTCGCCGAGCAGATCGGAGGCGCCGTTCAGCACGCCGGGCTGACCGGTAAAACCAGGCGCCGAGGCGACGAAGCCGACCACCTTGACTACGCGAATGATCCGGTCAATGCCGACCTGCGCGTCGATCGCCGCGAGGGCGTTGAGCGCGCACAACCGGGCGGCCGCGTGTGCCTGCTCGGGCGAGACGACCCCCTCGGCGCCCTCGGCGACCTTGCCGCGCAGGGTCAACTCGCCGTCGACCACGGGCAACTGCCCCGAGGTGTGCACGAGGTTATCGACCTGCAGCGCGGGCGTGTAGCTGCCGACCGGAGTTACCACGGCGGGCAGCGCCAGCCCGAGCTCCGCCAGGCGAGCGCTCCAGCTTCCGGCCGGCATCAGTTAGTCGGCCGCTTCAAATAGGCGACGTGCTGCTCGCCGGTCGGGCCGCGCAGCACACTGACCAGCTCCCAGCCGTCGCTACCCCAGGTGTCCAGGATGTCTTTGGTCGCGTGCGTAAGCAGCGGAATGGTCGCGTATTCCCAGGTGGTGAGTTCACTCATAGTGCAACCTTATCGGTTGATTCTTCTCCCGGACACCGCGGTCGATAAGGTGAACTGGTGACGATAGAGCCGTTAATCGTGCAAGGAGACTCCTGGCCCGCGTTGGCCCGTGATGCCCGTCTTCACTTCGTGTCCGGCAAGGGCGGAACCGGCAAGACCACAGTCGCCGCCGCGCTCGCCGTCGCGCTGGCCGCCGAGGGCAAAAAGGTGCTGCTCGTCGAGGTTGAAGGACGCCAGGGCATCGCCCAGATCTTCGACGTTCCGCCGCTGCCGCCGACCGATCACCCGGTCGCCGCGGCCGAGGGCGGCGGCGGCGTCTGGGCCCTCGCGATCGACATCGAGTACGCGCTCCTGGAATACCTCGACATGTTCTACAACCTCGGATTCGCCGGGAAGGCGATCAAAAAGGTCGGTGCGATCGACTTCGTCACGACCGTCGCCCCGGGCCTGCGGGACGTGGTCATCACCGGCAAGATCAAAGAACGCGTGATTGCGACCGACAAGAAGGGCCAATTGCTCTACGACGTCATCGTCGTCGATTCGCCGCCGACCGGCCGGATCGGCAACTTCCTGGACGTCACCTCGGCGATGCGTGATCTGGCCAAGTCCGGACCGATCCGCAATCAGAGCGAAGGTGTCGTGCGGCTGCTCCACAGCCCACAGACCGTGGTGCACTTGTGCACCCTCCTCGAGGCCATGCCGATTCAGGAGACCATCGAATCCGTCGATGAGCTGACCGCGAAAGACCTCAACATCGGCGCAGTTTTCGTCAACCGGGTCAGTTCGGCCTATCTGCCGTACGACGCGCTCGACGCCATCGCCGAAGGCAACCTCGACGCCGCGGCATTGCGGGCCAGTCTGGCGCAGGCGGGGCTGCCGGTGAGCGACGACGACCTGACCGGCCTAGTCGCCGAGACCACCGACTACGCGATCCGCATGCAGTCCCAGCAGGTGGCGCAGGCCGATCTCGACGCCGTCGACGCCCCACAGATCACGCTCCCGGAGATCGACGAGCACATCGACCTCGGCGCCGTGTACCTACTGGCCGCCGCGATGCGAGAGGCAGGCGTCTAGCGATGACCGACTTGAAGATGAGCGGGGTCCTGCTTGCCCCGGAAACCACCGTGGTGATCTGCTGCGGATCCGGCGGAGTCGGCAAGACGACGACTGCGGCAGCGATGGCACTGTACGCGGCCGAGCGCGGTCGCACCGTCGCCGTGCTGACCATTGATCCGGCGCGGCGCCTCGCCCAGTCGCTGGGGATGAGTGAGCTCACCAACGAGCCGCAGCCGGTACCGATCAGCGGAGACAGCGGCGGTTCGCTGGACGCGATGATGCTCGATATGCGACGAACCTTCGACGACATGGTGATCGAGCACTCCACCCCCGAACGCGCCGAAGCGATCATGAACAACGCGTTCTATCAGACCGTCGCTTCATCGTTCTCCGGCACACAGGAGTACATGGCGATGGAAAAGCTCGGGCGGCTCCTCGAGGAGAAGCGGTGGGATCTGATCGTCGTCGACACCCCGCCGTCCCGGAACGCGCTGGATTTCCTGGACGCGCCGCAGCGCCTCGGCTCATTCCTGTCCGGCCGACTGATGCGGATGCTGATCGGCGGCGGCCGCGGCGTCGGCCGCGTGCTGACCGGCGCGATGAGCCTAGCGATGCGCGGTATCGCCACCATCATCGGCGCGGACATCCTGCGCGACGTCGCCGTCTTTGTGCAATCGCTCGACTCCATGTTCGGCGGCTTCCAAGAGCGCGCCGACCGCACCTACACACTCCTCAAACGGCCGGGTACCAGGTTTGTCGTCGTGGCAGCACCGGAAGCAGATGCCTTGCGTGAGGCAAGCTTCTTCGTCAGCCGGTTGGCGCAGGATTCGATGCCACTGTGCGGGCTGATCGTCAACCGCACGACACCGAACTTGACGGACATCTCCACACCGATCGCACAGGCAGCCGCCGAGCGCACCGACGATCCCTTGACCCGTGGTGTGCTGTCGATCCACGTGGACCGAGCTATCAAGGCCCAGCGCGAGCAGCACCTACTGGCCCGGTTCACCTCGGCCAATCCGAGCGTGCCGCACGTCGAGGTTCCGGCGCTACCGTTCGAGGTCTCGGACGCCAAGGCACTGCGCGACGTCTCCGCGCAGATCGTCAGGCTCGGCTGATCGCCGGGTTCGGCTGATCGTCAGGATCGGGCAAGCCGGACCGACTCGAAGTACGCCGCCGACTCCGGGCGGTACATCAGCACCAGGATCGCAGCCGACAGCACGAGGGTGATGACGGCGACGAATTCGAAGCCGCCGAGCAGTGTGTAAACCGACCCGAAGATACCGACGAGGCCGATAGCCGTGGCGGTCGGGCGCGCCCAGTTCTTGCCGGTGCGAGCGGCCCACGCCATCGTGAGCCAGAGCGCGGTGAGGGCGATCGAAACACCCACGGCGGCAAGCCGCCAGCTGCTGACGGCGCTGTCAATCATCTGCTGCGCATCGCCACCGCGCGCGGCGACGTGATCGCGATAAGTGTTGATGACGCGCGGATCGGTGCGCAAACTGCCGACGAAGGAGAAAAAGAAAATCCCGACGGACACCTGGAAGGCCGTCCCGACATACATGAGGAGCACCGCATAGCGGAGGGGCGATGGCAAGGTGCGCCCGAAGTAGTCGCCGGCGGCAGGTGACTGGTCACTCATGGCGCCGACGCTAGGCGAGCGCCATGCCGTATGCAAAGCGGGCGCGCGGTCCGCGCGCCGACCACCCCGGAGGAAGGTCAGTTGCCGAGCGTCACCGGAACCGCGGCGAGTCGCTGGCGACTCCGCTGCACTTCGAAGAAGTGCGCCCAGGACGTGACCTCAGGGTGCTGACGCAAGAGTGCGCGGCGCTGGCGTTCGGTCATCCCGCCCCAGACTCCGAACTCCACCCGGTTGTCGAGTGCATCGGCGCCGCACTCCAATTGCACCGGACAGTGCCGGCAGATCGTTGCAGCCTTGCGTTGTGCCGCGCCTCGAACAAAAAGGTCATCGGGATTGCTTCCGCGACAGCGCGCCTGCGCGACCCATGCGAGGCGAGCTTCGGAATCTCCGTTGGACAGAGGGGCCAAAGTCATTGCGGTACTCCGCCTTTCACCGAACCCATCGGCACACCCCGGGTATCGGGACATGCAGCAGATCATCTATGCGACGTAAGTCACACAAACAGGTTTGTTGTTGTGCAACTCACTGCGTTCAATCTATTGATTCGCGCGCGAAGAATGCAAGTCACGGTTAGATCAAGGCACGCACGCACAGAAACCAACACTCCTCCATGCAAACCCACAACCGACCGCCACGCAACACTTCCGGTGCGGGATCAACCGTTCGGATCACACGGCCACGTATCGTTGACCTCGTGCGGAAGACCACTAAGCTCCCTGGACTCGCGTTAGCGCTCGTGCTGGCGGGGGTGCTGGTCGCCGGACTCATGTTCCCGTTCGCCAGCGGCGCCGCCATGCTGTCGAACCGGGCGGCCGCCACCATGGAGAACACCTCCTCGGAACTTCTCAACGGCACCGTTCCGGAAGTGACGACGGTGACCGACGTGAACGGCGCCCCCATCGCGCTGTTGTATGACCAGTACCGAACGGTGGTGGGCTACAACGACATCTCGCAGAACATGATTCGGGCGATCATCTCCGTCGAAGACCGACGCTTCCTCGAACACGACGGCGTGGACTGGCGCGGCACCCTCCGCGCGGCAGTAAAGAATCAGTCGTCCGGCGAGGTGCAGCAAGGCGCCTCGACCCTGGATCAGCAGTACATCAAGAACTACCAACTTTTGGTGTTGGCCCGAACCGAGGCGGAGCGCGAGGCTGCCGTCGAATCAACCCCGGCCCGCAAACTGCGCGAGGCCCGGATGGCGATGGTCCTGGAGAAGACGCTCACCGAGCAGGTAGTGCGCGAACAGGGCGTCGACGAGGTCACCGCGAAGCAGGATGTGAAGAAGCAGGTCGTCACCCGCTACCTCAACATGGTTCCGTTCGGTAACGGCGCCTACGGCATTGAGGCGGCCGCGCAGACCTATTTCGGCAAGCCAGCCAAGGAACTCACCGTCGGCGAATCCGCGATGCTTGCTGGCATGGTGCAGTCGAGCGAGTCGCTGAATCCGTATACCAACACTGAAGGCGTCATCGCACGACGAAACCTGGTGCTGGACACCATGATTGAGAACTTTCCGCAGATGTCCGCGGAGCTGCATGCGGCCAAAGCGCAGCCTCTCGGAGTGCTGCCGGAACGGCGCACACCGGTACAAGGCTGCATCTCCGCGGGCGACAACGGCTTTTTCTGTGACTACGTCCTGCAATACCTGGCCGAGAACGGACTGACCCGATCGACAGTGACGCGCGGCGGCTACACCATCCGCACGACGCTCAACCCGGAGCTGCAGGCCAATGCCCTCCGCGCCGCCCAGTCGCAGTCGTCGCCGGACGTCGACGGCATCGCGAACGTCATCAGCATCGTTCGACCCGGAAATGAATCGCACGACGTCTTGGCGATGGTCTCCAGCCGAAACTACGGCCTCAACCAGCAGCGCAGCCAGACCGTGCAGCCGCAACCCTTCTCCCTGGTGGGCGACGGCGCCGGCTCAGTGTTCAAGATTTTCACCACCGCCGCCGCGATGGAGAAGGGCCTGGGCACGAGCGCCGTACTGAACGTGCCGTCCAGTATCGCCGTCACCGGGATGGGTAACAGCAACGGCGCCTTCGGGTGCCCAGTGAACGCGTACTGCGTCAAGAACGCAGGCGCGTATCCGGCCGCGCTGCCGCTCCCGCAGGCGCTCGCCCAGTCCCCGAACACGACATTCGTCGAGATGCTGCAGCAGACCGGAGTGAAGTCGGCCGTCGACATGGCCGTCCGCCTGGGTTTGCGCTCGTACGCGGTGCCCGGCTCGTCCGGCAACGGCGACCAGAGTCTGGCCGACTACATCAAGAAGGGCAACTACGGCTCGTTCACCCTCGGCCCGTTCCCGGTGAATGCGCTGGAGCTTTCCAACGTCGGCGCCACCCTGGCTTCCGGCGGCATCTGGTGCCCCCCGAGCCCCATCGTCTCGATCCAGCAGGCCAAGCGCGATCCGTACGGCAACGCGGTGCTGACGCCCGAGGGCCAGCCAGCGTTGGTCAACGTCCCGTTCAACCCACCCAAGTGCGAGCAGGTCGTCGAACGCGGTCTGGCCAGCGCGCTTTCCAATGCCCTCAGCTACGACGACCAGGGTGCGGGCACCTCGGCTGCAGCCGCCGCGGCAAGCGGCTGGACACTCCCCATGTCGGGCAAGACCGGTACCACCGAAGCGCATCGTTCGTCGGCCTTCCTTGGCTACACCAACCAGCTGGCCGCGGCCGCCTACGTCTACAACGACGGCCCGAATCCCTCCGGCATCTGCTCATCGCCGTTGCGCCAGTGTTACGACGGCAACTTGTACGGCGGGATGGAACCGGCGCAGACATGGTTCAAAGCGATCCTGCCGGTCGCCGAGAAGTTCGGCCCGGTTCGGCTACCCGCGAATGACCCGCAGTTCGTCCGCGGCAGCAACCGCGGACGCATCCCCAACGTCGCAGGCCTGCCGGTGAGCCAGGCCGTCCAGCGACTGCAAGAGGCGGGCTTCACGGTCAACGAGCTTGAGGTCGACAGCGGCAAGCCCAAGGGCACCGTCGTCTTCACCGCACCGTCAGACAGCGCGATGCCGGGCACCGCGATCGCGGTCTACGTGAGCAACGGCGCCAAGGGCGGTGGCGGCGGCGTCACCTCCAAGACGGTCACCGTGCCCGGAGTGGGCCCGGTGGTGATCGAGGTCCCCGAAGGCTGACGCGACTGCCTGGGGATTGTCCGGGACACAGGTATCCTGGAGCGATGGCCCGAGTCCGCGAAAACAACTCCACCCCACTCTCCTCGCCCGCGGCCCGACTGGCTGCCGGTGCGGCCGGAGCGGCGGCGGCGGGACTGGTTTACTCGACAGTGATCGAGCGCAACGCCTTCACCCTCCGAGAGGCCACTGCAGCAGTTCTCGAGCCGGGGTCCGGCCAGTTACGCGTACTGCACATCAGCGATATCCACATGCTGCCGCGCCAGCGGGTCAAACAAGCGTGGATCAGCGAGCTGGACGACCTGGAACCGGACCTGGTGATCAACACCGGCGATAACCTCGCCAACCCGGCCGCTGTTCCCGCCGTTGTGCAGGCGCTCGGCGGGTTGCTGTCACGCCCTGGCCTGTTCGTGTTCGGCTCCAACGACTACTTCGGCCCCACGCCGAAGAATCCGATGAAGTACTTCCGCAAGGACCATCAGCGCACCCACGGCGAGCCGCTGCCGTGGCAGGACCTGCGGGCCGCATTCTCCGAGCGCGGCTGGCTGGACACCACACATACCGTGCGCGAGCTCGAGGTGGCCGGAGTCCGAGTAGCGGCGGCCGGGGTCGACGATCCGCACATCGGCCGGGACCGATACGAGACCATCGCCGGGCGCCCCAATCCGCTGGCACAGCTGCGTCTCGGACTCACCCACTCCCCGGAGCCCCGGGTGCTCGACCAGTTTGCCGCTGACGACTACGACCTGGTGCTCGCCGGCCACACGCACGGCGGCCAGCTGTGCGTTCCCGGCTACGGCGCATTGGTGACCAACTGCCACCTGGATCGTTCGCGGGTCAAGGGATTGTCCAATTGGGGTTCGACGATGAAGCTGCACGTGAGCGCCGGCCTGGGCACCTCGCCCTATGCACCCGCCCGCTTCTCGTGTCGGCCGGAGGCGACCCTGCTCACGCTGGTCGCGACACGTTCCGGTGGCGGTGCGGACGAGACCGTCGATCAGTTTCTTCCGCAGCTGGAGAACACCCTCGCGTGATCCGGCACGATCCGACCGTGCCGACTCTCGGCCACGGGCACTGAGCGCGCCCGGGCCCTCCGGTACCGTCTGAGCCGTTCATCGACTGACTGCGCACCGGAAGCCGACATGCGACATGCCGGTGTCCTCCGCTTGTGGTGAGCGCGCTGCGGGGCGAAAGCGTAGGCAGTACGACGGGGAACACAGATAGGAGCCACCCTTCAGGACACGTCGGCCGTCGGAACTCTCGGTCACGGGGCGGCCCAAATCGGTGATGAGTAGGTTGTCACGGACCACTGCCCTGCGCGCACGATCATCCGGCGACAAGTGGCAAGGGGTGTACACGTCGGAAGTCCACTCCCAAACGTTCCCGATCAGGTCGTGGATCCCGAACCCGTTGGCCGGGTACGAACCCACCGGAGCTGTGCCTCCGACGCCGAGATTCTCGTAGGGAAACCGGCCAAGCCACGTGTTCGCCTGGGCGACGCCGTCCAGGTAGGGATCGCTACCCCAGGCGTAAGGTTGATTCCCCGCGGCTTTGCCGCGCGCCGCGTACTCGTACTCGGCCTCAGTGGGCAGCCGCAGACCCGCCCAGCGCGCAAATGCGGCCGCGTCCTGGTAGGCGACGTGCACTACCGGGTGGTCCATCCGATCGTCGATCAGCGAACCTGGACCGAATGGACGCCGCCAGTTCGCGTCCGGCTGCCAGCGCCACCACGCTCGCCAATCGCGCAGATCAACCGGCCCGTCGGTCGGGGTGAACACCATTGATCCGGGGACCAGATCTGCCGGGTCGGCCCCCGGGAACGCCGCCGGATCGAGGTCCCGCTCGGCAACAGTGCGGTACCCGGTCGCGTCGACGAACTCGGCGAACCGGGCATTGGTCACTTCGAACCGATCGATGGCGAAGGGCCCGACGGTCCGCTCGTGAACTGGCCGCTCGTCCGGGTAGAAGTCCTCCGATCCCATGAGGAACGCGCCACCGGGCAGCTCGACCAGATCAACCCCGGAACCCGCATGCTGCATATTGACCGGCTAAGCCTGTGCCGGCTGCAAGTATTCGACGCGCATCCGGGAGATCACTCCCTCAAAGGCGAACGGCATCCGGTCGGCGTATGCGCGCGACGGAGGTCCACCGTAGGCGCGGCCCACGTCCAAGCAGTCGTTGGCCGAGAACAGCAGCGGGACACTGATCGGCACCGTGCCCGAGCCGACCTCCTCGCCGTTCACCCGCAGCGTCACCCGAAGGGGCGATGCTGGACGCGGTTCGAGGACGGCGGTTTCGATCTCGATGGTCACCTCACCCGCAGGCAACGGCGTCGCCGCGGTGATGATCGTCCGTTGCATCAAGAACAAGTTGAACTCGAACGTCAAAACGCCGTCGACAACGAAGGCCGTGAGCCCGCCACCGGCGCCGCCCAGTTTGTACAGGACGCCATTGACGCCGTCTCCGACGGTGGCGTCGATCGTCACCAGGTTCGCCTTGGTCCCGAGGGCGGGAGCGCAGAACTCCGGGATCCGCGTGGTGTCACCCGACAACTCCCATTCGGAGTACGGGGGTGCGATTCGATCCTCTGGATGCATCACCGGAACCCAGAGGCCGCCGCCGATCGGGAGAGCATCGTTGCGTGCCGCCTCGATCGCGAACAGTTCTTTCATTTCGGCAAGGCGCTCGGGGTACTCGGCGGCAAGATCGTTCGCCTGGCTCCAGTCCTCGTCCAGGTTATACAGTTCCCACTCGTCCTGGTCGGGTGTCCACGTCGCTATTCCGGGCGGTGCGCCGGGAACCCACGGCAGGCGCGGACCGAGCGCCGAGGCGAGCCACCCATCGGAATAGATGGACCGGCTGCCCATGATCTCGAAGTACTGAACGCGCCTGCGCCCCTCGGCGGACTTGTCATCGATCGAGTAGGCGAGGCTGACGCCGTCGATCCGATCCTGCGGATTCCCATTGACCGTGTCCGGAGGCGTGATCCCGATGATCTCGTAGAGCGTCGGGGCGATGTCGATGACGTGGTGGAACTGGGTGCGCGGCTCGGGGTCGTGGTCGATCCGGCCCGGCCACTGGATGAACATCGGATTCCGGGTGCCTCCGAGGTGCGAGGCGAGCAGCTTCATCCCCTGATACGGCGTGGACCCGGCCCACGCCCAGGCAGCATGATACTGATTGTCGACCTGAGCGGATCCCAGCACATCAAGTCCGCCCAGTTCTTCTAGAGCCGCGATGTGCTGGTCGACGGTCGTCGGAATCATATTCTGGGCCAGTAATTCGCTGATGGTGCCATTCTGGCCTTCGCCCGACGACCCGTTGTCACCCCAGATGTAGACGATGATCGTGTCATCGAGATATCCGAGTCGCTCTATTTCGTCGATGACCCGCCCGGCCTGGACGTCGGCGTGCTCACCGAACCCGGCGCACACTTCCATGAGCCGGCTCTGGAACGGACGCTGATGTTCTGGAACGTCGTCCCAGGCCTGCAGGGAGTCGGGACGGGGCGTCAGCTCCGCATCCTCGGGCACCCATCCCGCTGCTTTGGCGCCAGCCAGCGCCTCCTCCCGGTAGACGTCCCAGCCGTCGTCGAAGGCGCCATCGTACTTGTCGGCCCACTCCTTCATGATGTGATGCGGGCCGTGGATGGCACCGGTCGCCCAGTACATGAAGAACGGCTGGTCCGGGCTGAGCGCCTTGTGATCTCGCATCCAGGAGATCGCGTCGTCGGCGATATCCTCACTCAGGTGATAACCCTCTTCGGGTGATTTCGGGGGCAGGACGCTCGTCGTATTGCGCACCAGGTTCGGCTCGTACTGGGACGCTTCTCCGGCCAGGAAGCCGTAGAAGTAGTCGAACCCGCTGCCGGTCGGCCAGTTGGTGTAAGGCCCGGCCTTCGTGGTCTCTTCGGCAGGCGTGTTGTGCCACTTACCCCAGGCGGCGGTGGCGTACCCGTAACCGCCAAGAACATCGGCAATTGTCGCGCAACTCTTGGGAATGTGACCGGAGTAGCCGTCCCAGTCGTTGGCGAGCTCGGCGATCTGACCGGCGCCGACATGGTGATGGTTGCGGCCAGTCAACAATGACGCCCGCGTGGGCGAACACATGGCCGTCGTGTGGAACCGGTTGTATCCGATGCCGGCCTCTCGGATCCGGGCCAGGGTGGGCGTGGCGACCTTTCCGCCCAGCGGCGCAGGGAGAGCTGGCCCGGCGTCGTCGATCAGCACCACGAGGATATTGGGTGCGGTTTCCGGCAAATTCCGCTGCGGCGGCAGCGGCGAGTAGGTCGACTCGGCCATGGTACGGCCGGCGAAGCTACCGGAGGGCTTCGGCGGAAACGGCAACGTGCGCGACACCGGCAACTGCTCCCCGACGACGGTGCCCCCTGCTGCGGTGTTCTGGTGTGTCGGTTCGGTGCTCAACGCGCACTCCTCGTCTCCCGCCTCGGCGGTTAAGTGGTCGCCCACGCCGGACTCGTCCCGACGCGAATAATGACGTTGCACGTAGCCTTGCGTCTGATACCGGGACCGTCATCATGCAGATCGGGTGAATCGATTCGTTCAGCTGCCGAGCAGACCGAGTTCCGTCGCGCGAGCCACCGCCGAGCTGCGCGAGTTGACCGCCAGCTTCCGGTAGATCGAACTGACCTGGCTGCTGGCCGTGTTCCGCGACACGAACAGTCGTCCACCGATCTCCGCGATCGTCAGGTGCGTCTGCAGGTACGGCAGCAACCGGAGTTCGGCGGGGGTCAGCAGCGCGGCCCCACCGGCGACCCCGTCACGTTCGAGGCCCGCACGGAACCGGGTGACCTCCTCGTCGAGCGCGCCCCCAACGGCACGTTTGGCCTGTAGATCATCGATCTCGCGAACCAGTTGCCTGGCCGCCGAGCGATCGCCCAGCGACACGTACGCTTTGGCCAATTGCAGGCGCACCCGGATCGACAGCCAGGGCAACAGGTAGGTGCACCCCGAACGCGCCCGCATCGCTTGCGTGAGCAACTGGCCGCCTCGTTCGGTATCGCCACGGTGCAGGGCGATCCGCGCGGCCACAGCCAGGGCCAGCGCGGTGGTCGAGTAGCCGTGCATCGAATGAGCCTCGATGCGTGCGACGGCGCAGTCGGCATGGGCGGCAGCGCCCGCCCAATCGTCGATCGCCATATCCATGAGCGCGAGTTCGGGTTCGGACAGAATCACCGTATCGGAGTTGTCCATCCGATCTGCGGCGACGATAGCCTCCTCGAATGCCGTACGCGCGGCAGCGGCGTCGCCGCACAGCAATTGCGCCGAGCCCAGCAGGTGCAATGCCTGGCCACGCCAAGGACTGTCGACGGCTTCGGAATCGACTGCCAGCCGCGCGTCAATCGTCACCGCCCGATATCCGTTCGGGCATCCGGCGGCGTCGATCATGGCGCGCGCCGATCGGAAGCTCTCGCGGTCATCGGCGGGGACCGCTTCTTCGTCTATGGCCTGCAGTTCACGGCTCCAGTTCTCACCGCCCAGTACCTCACCCAGCAGCATGGCACTCCACACCACCAGTACGGCAAGCCGCCAGTCGCGCCGAATCACCGGATCACCGAGCCTGCGGAACCAGTCACGCGCGAGTGCGATACGGCCTCGCTGATAGAGCGGAAGCGCGATCGCCGAGATCAGCTCCGCAGCCTGCTCTTGGTCGCCGGCCTGCAGGAGGTGCTCCACCGCCTCGACCGTCATCGCGTGGTCCCGTAGCCACTGGGCGGCGGCGCGGTGCAGCGCAGCGACCGCCTGTGCGCCATCAGTGCGCTCGAGATCAGCGAGCAAGAAGCCACGGAACAGCGCGTGATACCGGAACCACGCTCGTTCATGATCCAGCGGCACCAAGAACAAGTTGGCGTCTTCCAGCCGACGAAGGTAGGCACACGAATCGTCAATCCCCAGCAGGTCGTTGCACAGTGAGGCCGACATCCGTTCCAGTACCGCCGTGCGCCGCAGGAAGTCTTGCAGGTCGCGCGGGAGGCGGCGTAAGCACTCGGTATGCAGGTAGTCCGCGACGTAAACGTCCTGCCCCGATATCCGGGCGGTCGGGACACCGGAGCTGGCAAGCAACGCACTGAGATGCAGTCCGGAGGCCCAGCCTTCGCACAGTTCGACGACCCTGTCGAGTTCAGAATCGCTGACTCCGCAGGCCCCCGCCTGGCTGAAGATCTGACGCGCGGCCATTCGATCCAGACGCAGGTCCGGTGCGTCGAGCTCATAGCTTGAGCCATGCAACCGCAATCGCGCCAGGAACGCCGGTGCCGACCGTCCGGCGCAGATCACTTGCGAACCTTCCGGGACGGCTCCGAGCAGCACCTCCAGCACGTCGCCACAGGCTTCGGACGAAATCCGATGCAGATCATCGAGGATCAGCACAAAGGGCTCCGGCGCACGCGACAGCGCCGCCGCAAGGAGCGGCACCGAACGACCGAGCACTTCCGAATCGCCCGCGGGCACCCCCGATTCCACCGCACTCGCCAAAGGCGCGATCTCAGACACCGCCGAGGCAATCAGCGCCAGCACGAATCCGGCCTCGTCGTCGATCCAATCGAAACCCACCCAGCGCACTGGACGGTCCTCGGTCGCGGCCCACTCCGCGAGCAAAGTGGACTTCCCGTACCCCGCTGGCGCCGTGACCGTAACCACTTGGGCGCCGCTCCGGCGGGCCGCCCCCACGATCGGCGCCCGGCTGACCGATCCGGTCCGCCACTGCGGAACATGTGTTTTGGTTTCGATCAGAATGGACTCGGCCGCCGCTGCCCGCGCAGCATCAAGATAGTGGGCCACGTGCGTCATCGTGCAATTGTATGTCCCCAGTTCGCATGATCTGCGTGATGACGCCCCCATTCCCGGCCACAACGATGGAGACATGAACGACACTGCGCCTCCATCGCCGCCAACCAGTCCACCGTGGGCCATGCCTCGCGGCCTGATCGTCGTGCTGGGCATGGCCGGACTGGTGGTCAGCGTGGCCGGTCTCCGCTCGGTCGCCGATATCGTCGGCCCGGTGTTCCTGGCACTCATGCTGGTGGTGGCGGTACACCCAATCAGCCGCTGGCTACGGGCGCGCGGGTGGCCAGCATGGGTAGCCAGCCTGACCGTGATCCTTGCGGTCTATGCCATCCTGCTTGCCTTGTTCGCCTCGGTGGCATTCTCACTTGTCCGGCTCACCTCGATCCTCCCGCAGTACTCGGACCAGTTCGACAAAATAGTCCACAACCTCGAGCAGACGCTCAGCAAACACGGAGTGACCTCGGAGTCGTTCCACAATGCGATCTCGCACGTCGACGCGAGCAAGGTGGTCGACGCAGTCGGCGGTGTGGTCGGTCAACTGACGTCGCTCACCTCGACCCTGGTTCTGGTGATCGTGCTCGTGCTATTCATGGCCGCCGATTCGATCGGTTTCACCGACCGCATGACCGCATTACACGACGCGCGGCCCGACATCGCCAGCGCATTAAACAGTTTCGCGCTGGGCACCCGGAAGTACCTCGTGGTGACGACCGTCTTCGGGTTCATCGTTGCGGTCCTCGACGCCGGATTCCTCTGGTGGGTCGGTATCCCACTCCCGATTCTCTGGGGAGTACTGAGCTTCATCACCAACTACATCCCCAACATCGGATTCATCCTTGGTTTGGTTCCGCCGGCCATGCTGGCCTTGCTGGGCGGAGGGGTCAGCAAAATGGTGCTGGTCATCGTGGTGTACAGCGCTATCAACATCGTCTTGCAGTCGATCGTTCAGCCCAAGTTCGTCGGGGACGCGGTCGGCCTTTCAGCGACCCTGACATTCCTGTCACTGCTGGTGTGGGCGTTCATCCTCGGACCCCTCGGCGCCATCCTGGCGGTGCCATTGACCATCTTGAGCAAGGCGCTGCTCGTCGACATCGACCCGGCGACCAGGTGGGCAGATGTCCTTCTGACCGGGGGTTCGGCCGCACAAGACACCGAAGCCGCGATGGAAGCCGCCCAGCCCCCCGATGGCCGATAGCGGCCAGTCAGCCCTGCCGGACGCGGGGTCAAGTCCCGGGTAGTGGTGTAGCGCTGCGATCCTTCGTTGTTGCTGGTTAAGCGCTGAGTTCGAGAGTGGTGTCGGTGTTCACCTCGGTTCTGGTGTCGGGGACGGGGGTGAACCGGCTTTTGGCGAGGATGTCTAGGCCGAGGTAGCGGCGTCCTTCGGCCCATTCGTCTGTTTGTTCACCTAAGACTGCGCCGACCAGGCGGATGATCGCTTCGCGATTGAGGAAGATCCCGACGCTGTCGGTGCGCCGCCGCATTTCGCGGTTGAGGCGTTCGTTGGGGTTGTTTGACCAGATCTGCTGCCAGAGGCCTTCGGGGAATTCAGTGAAAGCCAGGATGTCGGCACGGGCGGCGCCGAGGTGGTCGTGGGCGTCGGGCGCCCTGGTGTCGACGTAGTCGAGTAGGCGGTCGGACTGGGCGTTGACCGCGTCGGCGTCGGGCTGGTCCTGTACCGAGTGCAGCATCGCTTTGACTGCCGGCCACAGGCTTTTCGGGGTGACGCTCATCAGGTTCGCCGCGTAGTGGGTGCGGCAGCGTTGCCATGCTGCCCCGGGCAGGTTCGCTGCGATCGCTTCGACGAGGCCGACATGAGCATCACTGGTGACCAGCCGGACTCCGGTCAGGCCGCGGGCGAGCAGGTCGGCGAAGAAACTGTTCCACACCACGGTGGTTTCAGCGGTGGCCACCGGCAGGCCCAGGACCTCGCGGCGCCCGTCGGCGTTGACCCCGGTCGCGACCAGCACGACCGCGTTGACCACGCGACCACCTTCACGGACCTTCATCGTTAACGCGTCCGCGGCAACGAACGTGAACGGGCCCGCATCCCCAGAGGTCGGTGCCGGAACTGCTCGACGTGCTCATCGAGATCAGCGGCCATCGGTGAGACCTGCGACTTCGACAGCGAGTTGATCCCAAGAGTCTTGACAAGCTTGTCCATGCGGCGGGTGGACACCCCGGCCAGGTAGCAGTCAGCGACCACGGTGATCAACGCTACTTCAGCGCGTTTGCGGCGCTCGAGTAGCCATTCCGGGAAATATGCGCCCTGCCGCAGTTTCGGTACGGCGACATCAATCGTGCCGACCCGGGTATCGAGGGCGCGGTGCCGGTACCCGTTGCGCTGGTTGGTGCGCTCAGCTGATCGCTGGCCCCATTCAGCGCCGCACACCGCGTCGGCATCAGCTCAGAGCAGGGCGTTGATCATGGTTTGCAGAAGCTCGCGCATCAAATCGGGCGCCGCATCGGTCAGGGCTTGGCTCAGCAAGCCCGAAGGGTCGACAATGTGTGGTGCGTTCATCGTGATGACTCCGTTCGAGTGGGTTGTAGGAGATTCCTCGAAGGATCACACGGTGACCGCTCCCGCTCCGAGCAACGACACGCTGCTCGATACGGTCCCGGTCACCGGGCTACACCACGCTATGGGGCACTACTGGACGCGGACCGGGCGCGGCGGCAGCCAACGTCCCTCGAGCACGGCCTCGGCCGGGCAATAGGTTCGCAAGATGCACTCGAAGTCGCCGTCGGGCGTGGGCAGCCAATTGGCTTCGTTGCCCCCACCCGGGGAGGACCGCTGCAGATAGAGGGTGATCGAGCCGTCGTCGTCACGCGTGAGGTCACCGAGCATCGGGGAGTTGATCAGGTACCGATCGATCGGGTTAGCGACCAGCAGGATCTCGGGCAGGCGATACATCGTCACCGACCAAAACGCCTGCACCGGAGGTAGTTGCCCTTCGTCGAAGGTGAGGGTGTATCGGTTCGCACCGGTCAGCGCGACCCCGTCCGAGTCTTGCTTGACGGGGAAGTATCGCGCTTCGGCACCGGGGAGGCCCAGAATGCCGACGACGGCGCCGGCCATCCGGTACAGGTAATTGTCGCCGAGCTCTGCGCGCGACCCGAAGAGATCTCCCGAGGACACCTCACCCGACAGGAGCTTCGCGACGACGTTCTGATTCATCTCAGCCCATGCGTCGGCGACACCGCCGGCGATGGCCGAGTGCTGCTCCGGGCTCAGCGATGCGGCGTCGAAATGCTCTCCCGGGGCGATACCGAGGCGCGCAAGCCGCTCGCGGATCTCCTCCTCGCCAGACATTGTCGGCGCCTGGCTGAGAACGAAGCAGAGCTCACTGAAGAACTCGAGTGATGTCCGCTCGTCGGCGACCGACAGCGGACGGTAGAAGTCAATCGGCGGGGCAGGTTCGGGCGCTGCGCGGTGCGTGAACTCGGACAACGGCATCACGCGATACTGGCTCTGGATCGCCGCGACGTTCGACACATCGTCGGGACTGAAGAGCTGGGTCCGGAAGAGCACCATCGCGTACGTCGTTGGGCAGGTGAGCACCCCGTCGACGCCCGCCGGGGTCTCGCCGCCCCAGTCGGGGCCGGCCAGCAGATAGCTGCCGCCATCGTTCCCGGTCGTCCGAGTGCCCAGCAAACCGAAGACATAGGTGTAACCATCAACGAATTGCACCGAGAAGTAGCGGCCGTCCTCGATCACCGGCAACGTGATCACCAGCGGCTCGGTCCGCAGATCGGCCACGAGCGAGCCGTACGGCGTGTCCGAGTTCGGAGTTTGGATCGTGGTATCGGCAGGCGTGTACACGCGCGCACTGCTGTGGAGCTGATTCCACTCGCCTTTGTAGTCGCGCCCGGTCCTATCGACCGCATACGAATGCACGATCCGATAGAGATCCACCATGGGAAAGCCGTAGACGTACGCGTCCTTGGCGATCGCCCGCATCTCGTCGAGGGTCAGGTCGTTGGTTGCTGCATTGAGGCTCGGCATGTAGGCCACGCTAGGAGGCGGGCGGCACGCGCGCGTCACCCATAGTGCACGAAATCCAGACCCGGCCTGGGTACCCGCGTCAGCGCCGCCGAGCAACACCGCAGAAACGAGGAGGCCCTGACCAGGTTAACCCTGGTCAGGGCCTCTTCTGCAATCTCAACCTTGCGTCGGGGTAGCGGGATTCGAACCCACGACCTCTTCGTCCCGAACGAAGCGCGCTACCAAGCTGCGCCATACCCCGGTTTGTAGCGATCAGTACGTTACCTCACCGCCGGTCGAGTGACCGAATCGGCTGGTCAGACCGCAAGTAGACCGCCGAGACCTTGACCAAAAAGGGTCACACCGAGCACCAGGAGGAGGACTGCCATGACTGCCTGGTTGTGTTCTTGCAACCAGGCACGGAGTCGGTCCAGCGGTGCCGCCAACCTGTCTGCGGCGATCTGGTACGCAAGCACCGGCCCCAGAACCGACGCGGCGGCGATCGCTGAGAATACGACGATCGCGACCGCCTCGTCGCCGCCAGTCAGCCCTGCGGTACCTATTGCCGTACCGGCCCCGACGCACAGCAAGAGGTTCTTCGGATTCACTGCGGCAAGTGCCAAACCCATACCGAATCCGGCAATCGGACGCAGGCTGTCGATTGTCGACATCCACTTCGGGGTCGTCGCCGCACCGTCCCGGCCGCGCCAGTTGCGCACACCAAGGGCCACCAGCAGGACACCGATCACCAGCTTCAGCCACGCGACCTGCGAATGGGAACCGCCGTCACCGGCAATCGCGCCGCTGAGATAGACCAGCAGCACGGTCACCGCGACTATGCCCGTCACCCAGCCCAGCGCGAACCCGACACTCGTCGTCCGGGCATGCTGCCCGAGCAGCATCAGAATCGCGGCGATAATCGGGATCGGCGAGATCGCGACACCGAGCCCCAGCGGTAGAAGCTCACCTACTAATGGACCCACCGCGCCTCCTTCGACCGACACTCCCGTCACCCGAAACGCTACTGGCGGCGGCACCTCATGCCATCACCCAATCCACGTGAACCGGGCCTGGCTCAGTACTCCAGCGAAGCCGAACTCAGGTCACCGGCCGCGATGGCCGCAACGAAACGAGCGTGATCGTCGACGTTGATGGCCGCATAGCGCAGCGACCAGTCAGCGATGGCCCGATCGAAGCTCTTGCCGAGACCGTCGACGTACTCGGCAATGGCGGTGCGGGCGGCGGTGCGGGCATGTGCTTGGGCCAGCACGATGCCGCACAGCGCACCGTACCAACCGAGCCGGTCGATCGACATGTCCTCGACCACCGCCGAGCCCTTGCCGTCACGCAACTGCCGGATATAGAAGTCCGAGGTGCCCATCGCATCTGCCGCGCTGCCATCGGGATTGCTGCCGAACCGCGGCGAACTAAACCAGCCGAGCAGGATGTCGCAGGACGCCTGCAG
>NZ_JBAQWU010000037.1:0-13912 GCF_049299075.1 Gordonia sp. (in: high G+C Gram-positive bacteria) | reverse complement strand
GCCGATGAGGTGCCGCTGTCCGATGACCGCATCGTCGCCGCGCCGCAATCGGTCGTCGCCGGCTACATCGCACGGATGGCCGCACACCGCGACAACTCCACGGAGTCGTCGGTGACCGTCGTGCTGACGCCGATGCACGGCGTCGGCGGCGCGACGGCGATGCAGGTGCTCCACGATGCTGGCATTCCCGACGTACATCCGGTACCCAAGCAGTTCGATCCGGACCCGAACTTTCCGACCGTCTCGTTCCCAAATCCGGAGGAGCCGGGCGCATTGGACCTATCGCTGGAGTTGGCCGCCGAATCCGGCGCCGACGTGGTGATCGCGCTCGACCCGGACGCCGACCGCTGCTCCATGGCGATCCCGCAGCCCGGCGGCGGCTGGCGGCAGTTGACCGGCGATGAAATCGGCGCGCTCCTGGGCGACCAAGCCGCCCACGACGACTCCCGCTCCGGCGATACCCTCGCGTGCTCGATCGTGTCGAGCCGGCTGCTGGGCAAGATCGCTGAAGCCAGCGGACTCAAGGCCGCGGCGACACTGACCGGCTTCAAGTGGATCGCCCGCACGCCGGGCATCCGCTTCGGCTACGAGGAGGCCATCGGCTATTGCGCCGACCCGGATGCCGTGCACGACAAGGACGGCGTCGGTGCCGCCGTACGCGTGGTGACTCTGGTGGAAGGGCTTGCCGCACAGGGGAAGACGGTGCAGGACAAGCTCGACGACCTTGCCCGCGAGCACGGACTGTATGCCACCAGCCAGCTCTCGTTCAGGGTCTCGGATCTGGCGTTGATCGCCGCCGCGATGGCGACGCTGCGGGCCACACCGCCCACGGCGCTGATCGGCTCGCCCGTCGTCGAGTACGCGGATCTGGCCGAGGGCTATCGCGGACTACCGCCGACGGACGGGCTGCTGCTGCTCACCGAGGCGGACGACCGCGTGATCATCCGGCCGTCGGGCACCGAACCCAAACTCAAGTGCTACCTCGAATCTGTGCTGCCGGTCACCGGCGAGGTTCCGCGGGCCGCGGCCGCCGAGCGAATCGCGGCGATCAAAGCCGAACTGACCGCGCTCCTGGGCTTCTAGCCTCGTTCCCGACTGCTGTCGAACACCGCCCACCTCAGAACAGAACGGAGGCCCGCTGATGGCCACCAACTCGACCCCGCACATCGACCCGAAGGGCGCGCCGATCGCCGAGACGATCCTGCTCCCGGGCGACCCGCTCCGCGCCAAGTTCATCGCCGAGACCTACCTGGACGATCCGGTCTGCTTCAACGAAGTCCGCAATATGCTCGGCTTCACCGGCACCTATCGGGGCAAACCGGTGTCGGTGATGGGCACCGGTATGGGTATTCCGTCGATTTCGCTGTACTCCTACGAGCTGATCCACTTCTTCGGTGTGAAGAACCTGATTCGGGTGGGCAGTTGCGGCACCGTGCAGCCGCATATCGATACCTACGACGTCGTGATCGCCCAGGGCGCCTCGCATGACTCGGCCTATATGGAGCAGTACGGCCTGACCGGCACGTACGCGCCGTTGTCGTCGTGGCGGCTGCTCTCGGCCGCGGCGAGGGTGGCCAGCGAGCGGGGGGTCACCCATCATGTGGGCAACGTGTTCTCCTCGGACATCTTTTACAACGCGGACGCCGACCACAACACCGACTGGGGCAAGATGGGCATTCTGGCCATTGAGATGGAGTCGGCCGGTTTGTTCGCCAACGCTGCCCACGCCACCCACCACCTCGGCTATCCGGTGGACGCGCTGGGCATTTTCACTGTCAGTGACAACATCCTCAAGGGCACCAAGACCACCCCGCAGGAGCGGCAGACGGCGTTCACCACGATGATCGAGATCGCCTTGGAGATCGCGTGAATACTCCGGCGCAGACCGGGGTGAAGCAGCCCTGGTGGAGGTTCTCGCCGCCGTTGAACGACCACGGACTGGCGGCTAACCCGAAGCAAGGCATCCCGGTGCTGCTGTTCCTGTTCGTCTTCGCGCTGGTGATGGACAACGGTTTCAAACTGATGACTGACACCATCAGTCGCAGCCTGGACATCAGTCTGAACACGGCGAGTCTGCAAGCGACGATTCCGGGCATCATCATCGGGGTCGGCGCGGTGGTCTACGCCGCACTGGCCGACTCGTTCCCGATTCGCCGCCTGATGATCATCGCGGTAATCCTGATGAGCATCGGCTCGGTCGTTGGCGTCGTCTTGCAAGGCAGTTTCGGCGGGGTGCTGACCGGCCGCATCATCCAGACCGCTGGACTTGCCGCCGCCGAAACGCTGTACGTCATCTGGGCGACCAAACACTTCAGCGGCGACGAGCAGAAACGCTATCTGGGCTTCTCGACGGCGGCATTCCAAGCGTCGATGCTGTTCGGCGCGCTCGGCGCAGGTTTCATCGCCGGCATCGGATGGCAGATCTTCTTCCTCATCAACCTCATCGCGCTGCTCGCGATTCCGTTCATCATCAAATACGTTCCGGCTGAGGAAGTCGGCCACGGCAAACTCGACATCGTCGGCTTGTTCCTGATCGCCGTGTTCGCCGCCACCTTGGTGATGTTCATGCAGGACTTCAACTGGTGGTATTTGCTCCCGGCGGTGGCCGGCATGGTGCTCTTTGTCCGGCACGTGAAACGCTCGCCGAACGCACTGATCACCCCGGCATTCTTCGCCGACAAGAGATACTCGTTGATTCTGGTCGTCGTCTTCCTGACGTACCTGGTGCAGCTCGGCTATCAGGTCCTGTTCCCCGCCCTGGTGCAGGATGTGTACGGCGGCAACCTGGCGCACTCGTCCTGGCTGATGGCGCCCGGCTACGTGGTCGCGATCCTCGTCGGCGTTTTCACCGGCAACATCGCCAAATTCCTGCCCTCCAAGCCGGCGATCATCATTGCCATCGTGCTGGTGGCGGTCGGGTTGATCATCGGCGCATTGGCCGTCGGTGGCTGGAAAGGCTGGTACGTCATCTCGATGATGTGCTTCGGGTCGGGCTTTGCACTGATGTACGCGCCCTTGCTGTCCACCGCGGTGCGTGACGTGCCCAGTGAGAAGACCGGTATCGCCATCGGCTTCTACAACCTGGTGATCAATATGGCGGTCCCGATCGGTATCGCCGTCGGTACCCGATTGCAGGCGGCGAATCTAGGTTTAACCGGGTTCATCGGGCAGAGCACCGAGGCTTCACCGTGTGCTGGCGACGGCTGCACGGCGGCGGCCTCGCAGACCTCGTTCGGTTCGGCGCTGCTGATTCTGGCGGTGATCGCGATCCTCGCGCTCGTGCTCTATCTGGTCTTCATTCGCATACTCGAGGCCGCCGACGCCCGCGCCGGCCACGTCCCGCCAGCCGACGCCCCCGCCGTTCACTAGAGGTGCTGGTCGAGTCGGGTCTCAGCTAGCGCCTCGCCCCGGCTCAACCAGCGGGCCATTGCGTCCCGGTCCGACCGCTGAGCCGGACGCACAAAGTACGTCCGCGTCGAAGCACGCCCTCCGTCGACGATCAGCGGAGGCGGATGAGGACCTCGTCGTGCAGCAGGCCATTGGTGGCCACCGCGCTGCCGCCGGCCGGACCGGGGGAGCCGTCGAGCGCCGTGAAGCGCCCGCCCGCCTCGCGAACCAGGACGTCGAGCGGGGCCAGATCCCACAGTGAAACCTCCGGCTCGGCGGCGATGTCCACCGCACCCTCGGCCACCAGGCAGTAGTTCCAGAAGTCGCCGTATCCGCGGACCCGCCAGACGGTGTCGGTGAGGTCGACGAAGCGGTCGCGGAGGTTGCGATCGGCCCAGCCGGACAGGCTGGAGAAGGCCAGGGACGACGATCCGAGGTCGGCCACCTTCGAGACCGACAACGGACGCGGCTGCGCATCGCCCTCGCGGACAAAGGCACCGTGACCGGTCGCCGCCCACCAGCGGCGGCCGAGTGCCGGAGCGCTCACCACGCCGACCACCGGGACGCCGTCGACAAGCAGGGCGATTAACGTCGCCCACACCGGAACGCCGCGCACGAAGTTCTTGGTGCCATCGATCGGATCGATGATCCACTGGCGGCCGCTGAGCGCGGCGTCACCACCGAACTCTTCGCCGAGCACGGCATCGCCGGGACGGGCATTGGCAAGCAGTGCGCGGAGTAGTCGTTCGCACGCCAGATCGGCGTCGGTCACCGGAGTCAGATCGGGCTTGGCGTCGACCCGCAGATCCAGCGCGCCGAACCGGGCGAGCGTCAGGTCGTCCGCGGAGTCGGCGAGTTCCAAAGCGAGAGACAGATCGGGCTCCATGATCGCTTAGGGTAGACCGTATGCCGACCTGGATCACCGTCGTGTTCATCCTGCTGATCGTCGCCACGCTGGCGTCGTTCCTGATCGGGCGCAGCCGCAGCGGGGTCCGGGGCGGCGCGGCCGCCGGTTACGAGAGTGGGAGCTTCACGGTCACCGGCGTCAGCGGGCGCGGCGACGCAGACAAGAACGGGGCCGCCTACTGCACTGTCTCGGGCACCATCATCGGTGCTGCGACGGCGCCCACGGAGGTGTACGGAACGTTGGTGCTCGGCACCGGCGACGCCGATCCGGTCATCGGCCAGGAGCTCCCAGTGATCTACAAGCCGGGGAAGAAGGCGACCACCTGGCGTTTTGGCACCTTGGGAGCGTGAAGTCGCCGCGGGTCGGTAGGCTGACCCGTTGTGCACCCCGATGTCTCCGCTGACCTGGAAGCCCTGAACGCCACCCTCACCACAGTTGAGAAGGTGGTGGACCTCGGCGAACTCCGCAGCCGCATCGCGGAGCTGGAAATGCAAGCCTCCGATCCGGAGTTGTGGAACGACCAGGATCATGCCCAACAGGTCACCAGCCGCCTCTCGCACGCACAGTCTGAACTGCGGCGCGTCTCGGGACTGCGCAGCCGACTCGACGATCTGCCGGTCCTCTACGAGTTCGTCGAGATGGAGGAGGGGGCGGCCGGTGAGCAGGCCCAGGCCGACGCCGACGCCGAGCGGGTCGCATTGCGCGCCGACATCGAGGCGATGGAAGTCAAGACGATGCTGGCCGGCGAGTACGACTCACGGGAAGCCGTGGTCAACATTCGCTCCGGCGCCGGTGGCGTCGACGCCGCCGACTGGGCCCAGATGCTGATGCGCATGTACGTGCGCTGGGCCGAGCAGCATGGCCACCCGGTCGAGGTGTACGACACCAGCTACGCCGAAGAAGCAGGCATCAAGTCGGCCACCTTTGTGGTGAAGGCGCCGTACATGTACGGCACGCTATCGGTGGAACAGGGCACCCACCGACTAGTGCGGATCAGCCCGTTCGACAACCAGGGCCGCCGCCAGACCTCCTTCGCCGAGGTCGAGGTGCTGCCGGTGGTGGAGACCACCGACCACATCGACATCGATGAGAACGAGGTCAAGGTCGACGTCTACCGCTCGTCGGGTCCGGGCGGCCAGTCGGTGAACACCACCGACTCGGCGGTGCGGTTGACGCACCTGCCGACCGGCATCGTCGTGACCTGTCAGAACGAGAAGAGTCAGCTGCAGAACAAGGCCTCCGCCATGCGAGTGCTGGCCGCGAAACTACTCGAGCGCAAACGCAAGGAGGAGCGTGCGCAATTGGACGCCCTCAAATCCGACACCGGCGCCAGCTGGGGTAACCAGATGCGGTCGTATGTGCTGCACCCGTACCAAATGGTGAAGGATCTACGGACCGGCGTCGAAGGTAATAATCCGACGCAGGTGCTCGACGGTGACCTCGACGAGTTCATCGAAGCAGGTATCCGCTGGCGGATGGGCGACGACGATGAGTCGGCCTGATCCGGCGGGGGTCGCCCACATCAGTACGACCCTCGGCTTACCGGAATGGGTCGCCTACCTTGAGCAGGTGCTGGCCACCAAAGGGCTCGCGATGGTGCTCTGGGTGGTCGGCGGCATTCTCCTCTCGCGCTTCATCCGCTGGATCGCCGACCGCTACGAAGGTCGCGTCGACCGCAAGTTTCAGCACTCCGATGCGATTGTCCGGACCGAGGATGCGAAGCATCGTCGTGCCCTGGTCGACGTCGTGGCGTGGTCGCTGATCGTCATCATCAGCATCATTGTCTTTCTGCAGGTGATGAGCCTGATGGGCATCAGTACGTCCAGCTTGGTCGGCCCGACGGCGGTGATCGGCGCTGCGCTCGGTTTCGGCGCCCAGCGCGTGGTGCAAGACGTCCTGGCCGGCTTCTTCGTGGTGGCCGAACGCCAGTACGGGTACGGCGACCTCGTCTGCCTGCAGGTGGGTTCGGCGGCCACCGCCGAGGGCCCCGTTGAGGATGTCACCCTGCGCGTGACCAAATTGCGTACCAGTGACGGCGAAATGATCACCGTACCCAACGGTCAGGTGGTGAAGGTGAACAATCTGTCCCGCGAATGGGCGCGCTCGGTGGTCGACGTCCCGGTGCCCGCTGACGCCGACGTCGGCCGGGCGACCGACGTATTGCGGGAGGTGGGCAAGGACTTCTTCGACGATCCGGCCTGGCACAAGCTGATGCTGTCGGCACCCGAACCGCTCGGCGTCACCGGTATGGAACTCGATTCGGTGACCATCCGCATGGTGGCCCGCACGTTGCCGGGCAAGCAGTTCGAGATTGGCCGCGCCCTGCGCGTGCGGATCGTGCAGGGGCTGGCGAACAACGGCATCATCACCACATCGGCGCCGGTCTCGCCGAACGGCAATCGGGATGCACACGCATGAGTGAGCCCGAGGTGACCGCGCAGCGGTCGACGTCCGAGGAGAAGCCCACCGAAGACCACGCGCCGAACGTGGACGGCACACCGCGCACCCCCGGCCGCTGGCGGCGCCGGTGGCAGCGGATCAGCCACATCTATCGCACCCGCGTCCGGACCACGACAGTGCTGCTCGTGGTCGTCTGGGTCGCCAGCCTGATCCTGTACCTATTCTCGGCTAACCACTACGGAACGCTGCCGAATGCCACCGACCAGCAAGAACGTCCGGTGGTGACCTCCAGCACTATCGAGCACCCCGAGGCGGTGGCGCCGAGCACGACGGGATCGGTGCCTGCCACCGGCAGCGAGTCGCAACTCCACTCCGGGAATGAGTCGAGCAGCCCGACGTCGTCGCCGGAATCGACCCCCAGCCGCGGTGCCACGGCAGGTACCGGTTCGCCGGGCGCGACGGTAGCGCCGACGGGTGCGCCGACCACGTCGCCCACCCGGTGATCGACGGGCAGGCACCACGCGCGGGGCGGTCCCTGAGCCGTTCTCTCAGCCTGCGTCATTAGACTCTCCGATGTGATCAAGCTGTCCGAGGTGACGATGCAATACCCGAAATCGACCCGGCCCGCCCTGTCCGAGCTCACGATGGAGATCGACAAGGGTGAGTTCGCGTTCCTGATCGGACCATCCGGGTCGGGCAAGTCGACCTTCTTCCGGCTCCTCCTCAAAGAGGATCGGCCGACCTCCGGGGAGGTGTGGGTGGGCGACTTTCATGTGAACACGCTGCGCGGCCGGCAGGTGCCGAAGCTGCGCCAGTCCATTGGCTGCGTCTTCCAGGACTTCCGCCTGCTGGAGAAGAAGAATGTCGCCGACAATGTGGCTTTTGCACTCCAGGTGATCGGCAAGCCGGCCAGCACCATCCGCCAGGCGGTGCCCGAGGTGCTCGACTACGTGGGACTGTCCGGCAAAGCCGACCGTATGCCGCGCGAGCTGTCCGGCGGGGAGAAGCAGCGCGTCGCAATCGCCCGCGCCATCGTCAACCGTCCGGCGGTGCTCCTGGCCGACGAACCGACCGGCAACCTCGATCCGCAGACATCCGAAGAGATCGTTGAGGTGATCGACCGCGTCAATCGGCGCGGCACCACGGTGGTGATGGCCACTCACGACCGCCATATCGTCGACTCCATGCGTCGACGAGTGCTGGAATTCGACAACGGCGAGCTCGTCCGCAATGACGAGACTGGCGTCTACGGAATCGGATAGGGGCGGACTGTGCGACTCAACTTCATTCTGAGCGAGGTGTGGACCGGTTTCCGGCGGAACCTCACGATGACGCTCGCCATGATTCTGACTACCGCGGTGACCCTCGGCATGCTCGGCGGCGGTCTGCTGGTGATCCAGATGGCCGAGAAGAGTCAGAAGATCTTCCTCGACCGCGTCGAGATGCAGTTTTTCATCACCTCGGCCGTCACCGAGGTCGACCCGAACTGCTCGGCCGACCCTTGTCAGCAGGTCAAGCGGGACCTGGAGGGGACGCCAGGCGTGGCGTCGGTCACCTACGTCTCCCAGCAGCAGGCCTACGAGGCGGGTAAGGCAGCGTGGGAGGAGAGTTCGCCGGAAGTCGCCGAATTCATCCGCCCGGATCCATATCAGGCGGCGCTGCGCGTCCGCATGTCTGACCAGAACCAGTTCGGGCCGGTCCTCGACAAGTTCGAGCGGGCCCCCGGGATCGACGGCGTGCTCGATCAGCGGGATCTGGTGAAACGTATCTTCGCGGTCCTCGACGGGGCCCGGAACGCCGCCTTCGTTGTCGCCGCCGTGCTGGCGGTCGCCGCGATCCTCTTGATTGTGAACACGGTGCAGATAGCCGCGTACACGCGCCGCACCGAAGTGTCGATCATGCGCTTGGTGGGCGCGACGAGGTGGTTCACGCAGTTGCCGTTCCTGCTGGAGGCAGTGCTGGCAGCGGTCATCGGCGCGGTCCTAGCGATCGGCGGATTGTTCCTCGCCCGCATCTACTTCTTCGACAAAGCGCTCGGCGACCTCTACGGTGTGAACATCTTGGCGCGCATCACCACGGCCGACGTCTTGTACGTCTCACCGTGGCTATTGTTGGGCGGCGTGGTGCTCGCGGGCATCACCGCCTACGGCACGTTGCGCGTCTACGTACGCGAGTGAACACCAGATAAGCACGAAGCGAAGGAGGTCCTCGGTGCCCAGGGAGAAGGGCCGGTCGGTGATCGCCACCAACCGGAAAGCGCGGCATAATTTCGCCATACTCGAGACGTTCGAGACGGGCATCGTGCTGCAGGGCACCGAGGTCAAGGCGTTGCGGCAAGGTAAAGCGTCGTTGGTTGACGCTTTCGCGACCGTCGAAGACGGCGAGATCTGGCTGCATGCCCTGCATATCGCCGAGTACGGTCAGGGTTCCTGGACCAACCACCCGGTGCGCCGCAAGCGCAAGCTGCTGCTGCACCGTCAGGAGATTGACCAGTTGATCGGCAAAATGCAGGACGGCAACCTCACCTTGGTGCCGCTGGACATGCACTTCACCGACGGCTACGCCAAGGTAGAATTGGCCCTGGCCCGCGGCAAGCAGGCGCATGACAAGCGCCGTGATATCGCTGAACGCACCGCCAAGCGGGAGGTTGAGCGGGAGATCGGCCGCCGCGTGAAGGGAATGTGAGCAGCGGTCGCGGCGTGACGCGCTGGGCTGGCCGGTCGCTTGTCGTCGGCTGCGTGGTACTGGCGACGGCGTGCAGCGCCCCGGAGCCAAAGCAGGCAAACGACGAGCCGCCGCAGCTGGGCTGGCTGTTGCCGCCGACCGACGGTGTCTGTCGGACCGTCGACGAGGTGCGTCGGACGGCGGACAGGTTGGTCGCGAGCGGGTTGGCCGAGGCTGGCTACCGCACGGTCTTCGTTGTCTGTGACGACGCGCGTCAGCTGGATCTGGAGCCGACTGACCGCACCGCTTTGGAGGCGGCCCGAATCGCGTTGGCGGTGATCGGCCGCGCCGATCGACGAGTGACGCAGACGCTTGGCGCCCAGCTGCCGGCGACCGACTTGCAGCGAGGTATGACGCAGGCGGCCATCGCCGCGGACCCGATTATTGTGGCGGGGGACAGTAGGGTCCTGCTGTCGCCGGAGCAGCGAGCTGTGCTTACCAATCACGCGGTGCTTGCGGTCGTCCTCGACCGGCGCCGGGTCCCGGGCGGGTCGGTCGGCGGAGGTGGCGCGGTGGCGGCCCGCGCGATCGGGGAGAAGGGGATCGTCGTGTCGCTGATCAATGCGGCCGGCGCACCGCATCGGATCACGGTGGCGATCGCCGATCTGAACCTGGCGGGGGATGATTCGGTACCGGCGACTGAGCTGTGGACCGGCGTGCGGCAGGTCGCCGTGGACGGGGAGCTCGGCGCGGACTTGCCTGCGGGCGGCAGCGCCCTGCTGCGTGTCGGTCGCTGACCGGTTACGGCTGCGCCCGGCGGCGCTTGTCGCGGGCGAACCAGCCGAGAATGCCGAAGCCGACCAGGGCGGCGATGCCAGCGACGACGTACCACCATGACGTCCACGCACTGCGCTTAGCAGCGTCAGCCTGTGCCTGCAGTTGTTCCTCGGAGGGGCCTGCCGGGGGCATTCGGTTCTCGATCTCTTGGAACATGCCCTCGTGCTGGGCCGGATCGAAGAAGGCGTTGGTGCTGACCGAGAACTTGGTTTCCGAGACGGCGTCGGTGCGATCGGTGGTCAGCCGCACCGTGTAGGGGCCGATGGGTTGATCGAAGTTTGACATCAGTAGCACCGAGGCGTTGCCGTGCTCGTCGGCACGCACCCACGGCTGGGCGGAGAACTCGCCGGGGCCGTCGACCTCGATCCGGTACAGATCCAGCGGTTGTGCGCCGGTGATGTTGATGCGTGCGGAGTCGGCTTGCGCAATGCTCTCGGCCTCGAGGCTGAGCTTGGTCAGGTCGGAGCCGTCGAACACCAGCGGTGCCCAGGCATCGTGGCCCCGCACGATCGAGAGTTCGGGCAACGGATTGTTCCTGGTGCGTGGTTCGGTGCCCGACCGGTTGTCCTGCGCCGCGGGCGCGGTGACCGGGTAGGCGGCGATGAAGCAGTCGGTCCGCAGGCAGTTGGTGTCTTTGATCTTCGGGGACACTTTGATCGACGTGGTGAACGAGCCCTGCGCATCGGTGGTCACCGGGATCGGGTCCGACTGCAGTGTGGGTCGGCCGTTCTCGGGGCGGACGATCGTCTGAACCACGTTCACCGGAGTGGCTGCCGGGAAGTGTCGACCGGTGACGGTCACCGCAGTGCCCTCTTGGAGTCCGGACGCGGGTTCCAGGGTCAGTTCCGGGCGGACGCCGCGCGCATTCGGATCGGTGTCGTTGCCGTTGGGGGTGTCGCCGAAGGTGATTGGCGCGGAGGCATCCAGGCTGCGGTCGAGGATCGCACCCGGCAGGGTGCCCGAGACGGTCGCGATATAGCAGCCTGTGACCGCGCAATTGATATGACCGAAGCGTTGGAGCACCGTCAGCGTAGTGGTGAACTTGCCGGTGCGGTCGGCGGTGACGCGCTTCTTACCGTGATGAATGAGGGGGATCCCACGCGCGATCGGGACGCGAATCGTCTCCACGAGAAACAGTGGCGCGCCCGCGCGGTACCCGCTACCGGAGACGGTGACGACCGAGCCGTGGTGCAAGCCGGTCGACGGGGTCACGGTCAGCGCGGGACGGGCGACCGGTTCAGCGGCGGCGGTACCCGGGACGCACAGGGCGGTGATCAGCGTGAGGATCGCGAGGATCGCGGGGACGACGTACCGGCCGTTCGATCCGGCCGGTGCTTCCGGGCCCATCAACGTCACTCCTTACCAAGGCACGCGGAAGTGCCCGTAGTGACCAGGATACGGGTAGGCTCGGCCAACTACACAGTCGGCGGCTAGCCGCAGCGAACGCTGGCGCGAATCGTGGGTTTGGTGGCGCGAAACGACAGTCCGGTCGTGCCGGTCGATCGAGAACCGGTATAGGTACCGCGCGGCCGCGGCCCTAGTACGTGACGGGGTCGCGCAGCAGGGGGCCGGTCATGCAGTGGCCACCGCCGCGGCCGCGGCCGAGTTCGGCACCGTTGATGGTGTACACCGTGATCCCGGCGGCGGTCAGCAACTCGTTGGTCACGGTGTTGCGGTCGTAGGCGAAAACCTCCCCGGGACGGAGGGCGACGACATTGTTTGCGCTGTCCCATTGCTGGCGCTCGGTCGAATAGCGGTCACCGCCGGTGTTGACGACGCGAAACCGGTCCAGACCGAGGGCGCGGGGAATCACCTCGAGCAGTGGGTCGCTCTCGGCGGTGACATGCAGACCGCGGCTGGTGCCGGGGCGCAGGGTGAACGGGCGGATAGCGTCGACGATTTCGCGGTAGACGGTCACCACGTCTCGGTCGGCAAAGGTGAGGACGGTGTCCAGATGCATGGCAGCGCGCAGCCGCGGCATGCCTGCCACGATCACCTGGTCGGCTTGTCCGGCCGCGAAGAGATTCGCGGCGACCTGGGTGATCGCCTGGTGCGAGGTGCGCTCGCTCATTCCGATGATGACGACGCCGTTGCCGACGACGATCACGTCGCCGCCCTCGACGGTGGCCGCACCCCAGTCCTGCTCCGGGTCGCCGAACACGATCTGGTTGCGCACTGGCGCGAACGCGGGATGGTAGGTGTAGACGGCCTTCATCAGGAGCGTCTCTTCTTTGCGGGCCGGCCAGTACAGCGGGTTGAGCGTGAGCGCGTCGTTGATCCACGTCGTGGTGTCCCGCGTGTAGAGCATGTTCGGCAGTGGCGGCATTAGGTACACCCCGGGCCGCGACTCCTCCAGGGTCACCGCGCGCGCCGAGGACGGCAGGTCTGCTGCTGCCAGACCGCCGACGAGACATTCGGCGAGGCCATTGTCGTCGAGCCCCTCGAGGTAGCCGCGGGCGTCGTCCATCAGCAGCAGGCCGACGTCGTTCGGGGTGACCCGACGGTCCAGGATCCAGTCGCGGGCACCCGGCACGGCCAGCGTCTCGGTGAGGATGCGGTGCAGTTCGAGCACTTCGACGCCCTCGGCTTCGAGGTGTGCGACGAATTCGCGGTGGTCCTCGCGGGCCCGGTCGACCCAGAGGACGTCGTCGAACAGCAGATCGTGGCTGTTGCTCGGCGTCAGCCGGTGGTGGGCGAGACCCGGGGCGCAGACAAGTACGCGGCGCAACTGGCCAACCTCGGAGTAGACGCCGAAGTTCGGGTGTGGATTCTCGATCGGAGTCATGTGCTCAGTCTGGGCGATCAGCGCCGGCAGTGGCTCAAGAATTGGACAAGGCCGGCGACATCTGTTCAATGTCCCGGCCTCTGGATCAAGCAGCAGACGTAGAACAGCTCTGCGCGATCTTGTTTCCAAGACTAACAGACGCCGGACGAGAACACCTATTCGATATGACGAGCGCCACGGTGTTGATGTTGATGGTGAGGACGGCCGCGAGGCTCGGCGCCGACGAGTTCTTAGGTAATTCACAGGTGGTCGGGCCACACCCCGGCTGGGCTGGCAATAGCGAGGTCGTTCGGCGGCTGACTGAACACCCTCGGGTGGATCGGTGAGCTGCGACCCAGCGCAGATCCGTCAGGTCCCCTAAAGTGGTGTCGTCCGAACGTACGACATTCGACGAGAGGAACCAGATATGTTCGATCAGCAATTGTGGTCCATCCTGCAAGACAACCCGGCCGTGCTCGAAGCATTGCTCAACATCTTCTCCGGCACTGTCTGAGCTGACTCTGTGTGAACCGTCGCGCCCACTGCGGAAGGTCCGTGCAGTAACCGGGATGATTTTCTGCGGTGGGCGCGTTATTATGAATAGTCCACCGCGTGACGATCGCAGATCAGGCGGCGGGCACTACCTCGGGGCTGATCGGTTTCGACTACGTACATCGAGGTAGGGGAAGCGTGTCGGTGCAGGCTAGAGACCACCGTAAGCGTCGCAGCAACCAATTAAGCGCCGATTCCAATCAGCGCGACTACGCCCTCGCTGCCTAAGCACCGAGGCTAGTCTGTCGGCCCGGGTGGTGTTCCCGCACCCGGATGCCGGCATCAGCTAGGGGACTTACCGTCGTCGCCGGTCGCGGACGACGACGGGACAACAAACAGCGACTGGGATCGTCATCCGGGCTTGTTCGTGGGACCCGGAGATCCAAGTAGAGACACAGCGG
>NZ_JBAQWU010000036.1:0-16115 GCF_049299075.1 Gordonia sp. (in: high G+C Gram-positive bacteria) | reverse complement strand
GCGTTGACCCGCGCGGACCTGGTCGAGGTGATCGGCGCGCAGCTGCCCCTGATGGCCGACACCCCTGGCGTGGCCGCGGCGGAGGGTGGCGCGATGATGCCGCGCCAGGTCATCGAGGAGTGCGTCGACGCAGTCGCCATGCGGTTGACCGGGCCGCGGTTGGCGCATCAACGCGAAGGCACCGAACGGTTCACCGTGGACCTGATCCTGGCCGAGGAACGCCGGGTGTTCGACATGGTCGACGAGACCAGCCTGCGCAACGCGTGCTGGGTCCGCGAGTTCGACACCCCGGAGGCGTTGGGGCTGTCGGTGCAGCAGCACGCCGCGGTGACCGCGATCGCGGCCAGCCCCCAGTTGGTGCAGCCGTTGTCCGCGCCGGCCGGCGCCGGGAAGACCACCTCCATGCGCGCCCTGCGGGCCTTGGTGGAACGCCAGCGTCGGGGAACGGTGATCGTGATCGCACCGACCGGCAAGGCCGTGGACGTCGCCGTCGCCGAAGGTGCTGCGAGCGAGGGGTTCACGATGCACGCAGCCCTGGCGCGGTTGGCCGACGGGCGGCTGAGGTTGGATCCGTTCGACGTGGTGGTGGTCGACGAAGCCGGGATGGTTGGCACCCACCACTGGCGTGCTCTGCTCACCCACACGACCACCGCGGGGGTGAAGACGGTGATGGTCGGTGACCCCCGTCAGTTGGCGCCGGTGAAGGCCCGCGGCGGGATGTTCACCCAACTGTGCGAGGAGCTGCCCTGGGCCCAACGGTTGACCGAGGTGTGGCGCATGCACGACCCCGGTGAGCGGTCGGCGTCGTTGGCGTTGGGCCAGGGTGGGCCGGCGCCGGTGCGCCGCGCCGTCGGCTGGTACCGCGACCACGACCGCCTCCATTGTGGGGATCAGGTCACCATGGCCGCCGACGCCCTAGAAGCCCACCAGGGCGACGTCGCAGCCGGCCGGGACGCGTTGCTGATCGCCGACACCACCGAGACGACCGACGCCCTCAACCGGCGCATCCACGACCAGATCACCGAACAGCGGACCCGTACGGGTCGCGACACCACCACCGTCACCGCCGCGCGCGGACACCAGGTCGGGGTGGGGGACGTGATCCTGACTCGGCTCAACGACGCGACCGTCGAGGTGTACGACCGGGTAGGTAAGGAAACTCGGCGACTGCCGGAGGCTCCGGTGCGCAACGGGCAACGCTGGCAGGTACTCAAGGTCGACGACAGTGTCGAACACCCCCGCATCGCCGCCCGGCGACTCGGCGACGGCGCGGTCGCGGTACTCGAGGGCGACTACCTCAAGAGCCAGGTGCAGCTCGGGCATGCCGTTACCGTGCACTCGGCCCAAGGGGTCACCGCCGACAGCTGTCGGGCCGTCGTCGCCGACACCACCACCCGCAATCTGGCGTACGTGGCGATGACCCGTGGCCGCGACACCAACGAGGTCTACCTCTATGAGCGCACGATCGGGGAGGCCGACCACCAGCACCGTGACGAACAGGCCGCCGAGGGGGTGCACGTGGCCCAGCGTGGCGGCCCAGCCCAGGCCGCCCGCATGTTGCGCCAGATCGTCGGCCGCGACGAACCCGCCCGCACCGCCCACCAGACTGCCGCCGACACCTCCGCCGAGCAGCTTCCCGAGCTGGTGGCCAACCTGGTCGCCGAACACCACGCCGCCCTCACCCGACGGCACACCAACTATCAGAAAACCCAACGTGCCCAACGCAATCGAGTGCTGGACCGCAGCCTCGGCCTACACCGCGGCCGAGGCCGCAGCCGCGAACGCGACCAAGGCTACGACCTCAGCCTTTGACCCGACACACGACGCATCTCCCCTGGCCGTGGGCTGTCTTCACCACCAGCATAAGACCGGTCGGTGTGGTCCTCCCGCAGCACTTGGAGCACTACGCTCGACCGCCTTCAGCCCGTAGTCGACGTTGGGATCACGCCTCAGTTCCTGGCAGCTGTTCGATCTCTAGCGTTGCACCCGCTCGCGCTAATCTGCTCAACAACACGTCGCCCATGGCTGCAGCTGGAGTCAAGACACCACGAAGGTCGGACAGCTGATCGCGCGCGGTGGCCAAGGCCAGGCCGCACTCACCGAAAAGCGCCGACGTGGCCTTATAGCCTGGGTCTCCGCGCTGCGACATCGACGCGCGGTAGCGAATGCCGCTTGCTGTGGTCGTGTAGGTGTGAAGTCGGTATCCACTGTTCTCACGAATGTCTTCGCCCGGACCAGTGCCTGGGGGCGGAGCTATCCGCTCAATAAGTGATCGAGGCACGCGGTTCATGTAGCGCGTGCCGAGATCGTACATAGTAGAGAAGCCTGCGGTCACTAAGGCGGCCATCACCGGAGCGACCGCGGAATCGTTCATTAATATGTGCTCGGCATAGGCGAACTCACGTCCATACTCGTATCCGAGGAGGGCATTGGTACGGCGGACAATGCGGGTGTTCATTAGCGCCATCGGAAAGGCGCCCGTCCAGCGCCTTTCGAGTTCTGGTGCAATGCGTATCCCTCTGCCCCAACGGATGTCGGGCTGATCACCGAGGCCTGGTTCCGCCTGCCTGTTGGGGCTCAAGGTATAGGGATCAGCGAGATGCCTTCGAGCATCCGGATCGTCAGCCAACTGCCGCAGCATCTCGATGCCTGAGGCAATCGTTCCTCCGGAGACCGCTACCGGCGGTGTCAGCATCACCATGTCGGTTCTGGTCAGATTTCCTGCTCCGTCGCTTCGGCTTCGCGCATTCAAGGCATACACCGTGAGGTCGGACGGCAATGAATCGAACCCGCACGAATGAAGGATCCGAGCTCCTGAGGCGACGGCTATGCCGTGCAGACGATCGATACTACGGCGGATGAACATTGTCTCGCCGGTCAGATCGGCGTAGTCCGTCCCCTCTTCTGCGCATGCTTGAACAAGTGGCATGCCGTAAAGCAGATAGGGGCCAACGGTACTCAAGACGACCTGCGTACGACGTGCCATGTCGATGATGGAGGCTGGTTGCGTTGCGTCAGCGACGATGATTGGCCAGTCGTGAGCTGATCGACCAAGTGACGATCGCACACGAGCCAACTTCTCCGGACATCGCCCAGCTAAGGCTATGCGCGCTTCCGATCCGGAGTTCGAAAGATAGCTCGCGGTCAGTTTCCCTACAACCCCCGACGCACCGAAGAGCACAATGTCGAACTCCCGACCGGAGTTTCGGCGTTCGTACAGGTCTGGCGCTAGAGAGGCGTTGTTGCGCTCAGGACTCATGCGTTGCCGTCGGTTGTGTTCATCGCCCCCAGTAGACATTCTTTCCTCCTGGGATGCGCCAGGCAACAGTAGTTGCGCATTGTTTCGTCGAGACCGACAGCGTCTAGCGAGTGTCCGTAGTGTCCAGCTGAGACGCCACGCGGCACGATCCTGGCTTCGTACCAAGGTTGATGGTGACTCCCTCAGCCAAGCATGCGGCGAGTGGATAACCGGCAATTTAGGACTAACGCAGGCTACGACGTCAACCGAGTGAAAGCTACGGTTGCACATTCATCTCGCCGTCGATCTGGTCAAGGTGCATACTCACCGCTACGGTGTCCGGCATGACTGATTTGACGACTCTGAGACCTCGAAAATTGTTGAACAGAAGAGGTATAACGGTTCGTGATCTTGTGCGTCCGGGAACCGGGCAGCTAGCAGCCGTCGCCGTGGGCGCAGCCTCGGCTAGCCTCGCCGTGGCTTACGGCTGGCGACGCAACCCGACTCCCTTCCCGTACACGCTCAAGTTCTTCTTGCGGCACCCGCTGATTGGCCGCGAGCGGCTTCTGGAGATTCTCGAGCCGAGGCCTGGTGAACAACTCCTCGAGATAGGCCCGGGACTGGGTTACTATGCGCTTCCAGTGGCTGAAGCCCTTGGAGAGGGAACGCTCGACCTCGTCGATGTCCAGCAGGCGATGCTCAATCACACTCTCGAGCAGGCGCGGCAGCGAGGGCTCTCTAACTTACGGCCCACCCTGAGCGATGGTGGCGGACTTCCTTTCGGCGACAACTCTTTCGACGGGGTATACCTGTCCGAGGTCATCGGCGAAATCCCAGATCAGGACGCCGCCTTCCGTGAGTTCAAGCGGGTGCTCCGTCCCGGCGGCCGCTTGGTGGTCGGCGAAAGCCTTCTGAGCGCCGACGTGCACTTCATACCATTTGGCTCCGTCTCCCGCCGCGCGCACCAAGCCGGCTTGAGATTCGATCGTCGGCTTGGGTCCGCACTCGGCTACTTCGCTCGCTTCACGGCATAACCAAACTTAAGTGGGTCACTTTCCGGCATGCAGATAATTCCTCGCCGAATTAGCGACGTGGAGTCGAAACCGCCGGGCAGGCGCCGTGGGCGGGTAGGGACTAGACACCAACCCGATCGATCGATTCCGATTGCCGGCAAGAGGAACGCTGATCAGGTCTGGGTGTGGCACTTCGGCTTCTGGCAGCAGTGCAATGCCTAGGCCGTGCGCAACGAAGGCGCGCAATGTCTCGAATTCGGTGATTTCGAAACTGACCCGGGGCATAAAGTTAGCTTCACTACACCATGCTTGAAGAAGCTTCCGAAGGTGATAAGTAGGCGGATTTGCGACGAACACTTCGTTGGAAAGCTCCTCGATACCGACCTGCTTCAGAGACGCGAGCGAATGGTCGCGTCTGACGAACAGGTGGATGCGTTGTTCGCTGATCACAGTGGCGGGCATATCGGCAGGTGCCGGGATCATTACCGCGAGGTCGAGTCGCCCGTCGTTGACCATCTCGACGAGCGCGTTACCGTGAGCTTGCACGAGTTGCATGCGTATTCGAGGTGCGCGGGCCGAGAAGTCCGCGATCATAGCAGCTACGCTGACCGGCCCAAGCGACAGAGGAAAGCCGAACCGCACAAGACCGCCGTCGGGATCGGCATCGCCCACCACAGCGTCCACCGCTTGACCCAGTTCACGCACTAGCCCGTTGGTGCGTTCGTAGAGGTCACGACCGCTCGCGGTCAGCGCGACGCGTCTACCCACCTGGTGAAACAATTGCACACCCAGTAGTTGCTCGACGGTCTTGATGCGACGACTGAGTGAAGACTGCGGAATGCCGAGCAGATCGGCTGCGTGAGTGATGTGTTCGTCACGCGCGGCCGCGTCGAATGCCGCAAGGAGCGGAATCAACGTCCCTAGACGCGACGGTGACAACTCATCCATAAATGCAATGCTATCGCACCGTAACAAACATTGGACGGATTAGTTGGACCGTGCAACGCTACGGATGTCGCAACGAGGAGGATCGAATGAACAGCATCGGACCTGCGAGTGAGTCCACTAAATCGGCCGTACTTGACGTCGTCCTTATAGGTGGCGGCATCATGTCCACGACGCTAGGCGCACTCATTTCCAAGCTGCAGCCGGACTGGTCGGTCACGCTCTTTGAGCGGATGGAGGAATTGGCCAGTGAGAGTTCTAATGCTTGGAACAACGCGGGTACTGGGCATTCAGGTTTCTGCGAACTGAACTATATGGCAGACACCGCCGACGCGACGAAGCCTCTCCACATCGCCCGACAGTTCCATCTGTCCAGGCAGCTCTGGGCGGCCCTGGTGACATCAGGTGATCTACGCGAACCTTCCCATTTCGTAAACCCAGCCCCGCATATGGACATCGTGTTTGGTGCGCGCGACGTCAGTTATCTACGCCAGCGCTACGGCACATTACGTGCTATTCCAATGTTCTCGGCCATGGAATTCACTGACGATCCGAACGTCATTGCGGATTGGGCGCCTCTACTCATGGACGGCCGGTCCACGCAGGAACCCATTGCGGCCACACGATACGCGGCCGGTACAGACGTCGACTTCGGGTCGCTCACTGTATCGCTGGCCCAGACCATGGCGACATCAGGCGCCGTGCTCAAAATGCGGCATGAAGTCACGTCGCTGCGCCGCGACGCCGACGGACTTTGGTCGGTGAGCGGACGCGACCGGCAGACGAAACAACGGTTTTCAGTCCGGACCAGGTTCGTCTTTGTCGGAGCTGGTGGATACGCGCTCAAATTGCTTCAGAAGGCCAAGCTGCCAGAAGTGCGCGGGTACGCGGTGTTTCCCTTTGGAGCCCAGTTCTTGCGCACTGACAACCCAGCAGTCGTCGAGCGACACCGCGCAAAGGTGTACAGCCAAGCTGCCCTCGGCGCTCCCCCGATGTCGGTGCCCCATCTCGATCAGCGCGTTGTAGACGGACAGACGTCCCTGATGTTCGGCCCGTATGCCACCTTCAGCACGAAGCTGCTTCGCTACGGGCGACTGATCGACCTCTTCACCACCCTACGGTTGCATAACCTCAAGGTGCTAGTCGCGGCAGGCGTGCAGAACCTGTCTCTGGTGACTTTCTTGATCAAGGAGCTCCTTTCCACGCGTCGGCGCAAATTTGCGCAACTTCAGCGCTTCTACCCGGCTGCTCACATGGCGGACTGGTATCCGATACAGGCGGGCCAACGCGCACAGTTGGTCAAACCCGATCCTCAGCGCGTGGGCATATTGACGTTCGGCACTGAACTCGTCACCGGGGCCGAAGGAACCATCGCCGGCCTGCTAGGCGCGTCGCCCGGCGCGTCGACAGCCCCGGCGATCATGGTGGACCTACTCCGGCGCTGCTTCCCCAAGGATTACGGTCGGTGGCTGCCGATGCTTACCGCCTTGATGCCGGGCGTGCAGACGCCGGTAGACAACGATCAAGCCACTTTGGATGCCTCGCTGCGAGAAACCGCCGACATACTTGAACTTTCCTAAGCCCTGAAGCCGTTGAGCAGAACCGCCCGAGCGGCCACTTCAGGCCAGTCGGCGAATCACGCGAATCCGGGCTCCGCGAGAGGGAATGACAACAGCATGGTGCATCTTGGGTGTTTCGTCACCCGAGCGATCCGGTTGTAACTCAACCATTCTGAGGACCGTCCGCAACACCACGGACATCTCCGTATGGGCAAAAATCGCTCCAAGGCAACGCCTGGCTCCACCGCCGAATGGCACCCATGCCGGATTCGCGGCAGTGGTCTCCAGCCATCGTTCCGGTCTGAACATCCCGGCGTCCTCGCCCCAAAATCGCTCGTCGGTGTGCAAGACCCCGATCGCGGGCATGAGGATCGTTCCCTCAGGCAAATGATATCCAGCGACTTCCAGGGGCTTGCTGATCCGGCGCATCAAATTATGGATGGCGGGCCGCAGGCGCAGCGTCTCCTTGATGACGGCGTCCCGGTACGGATCGCTAGGATCGTCGAGGCCAGATAGAACCCGATCCAGTGCATCGGGGTGACGAAGCAGCCGCTCGAACATCCACGCGATCGCGACGGCTGTCGTCTCATGTCCGGTCATCAGGAGGGTCACCAGTTCATCCCGGACCAGTTCATCGTCGTCCTGGTCCCCGTCGAGCAGCATCGACAGCACATCCGCTCGCTGCGCCCGGAACGGATCGCGGCGGCGTGCGGCGATTTCGTCGTAAAGTATCTGATCAGCGCGATCCATGTTCGCGATCGTCCTGCGCCACGGCCAGTATCGGCCCAAGCCGGGCCATAACCACAACGACATATCGCGGGCGTCGAGTGGCATCGCGTGGCGCACCGCGTCACCGAATTGCGCGGCGCGGGCACCCTCGACGCCCAGGACGATCCCGACGATGAAATCCATACTTAGCTTCTGCGTGCGGTGAAGCAGCGCGAAGTCTTGTCCCACTGGCCATGTCGACACTTCGCGGGCGGCTAGATCAGACATCGTGGCGACCATGGGGGCAACGCGATCGCCGTGAAAGGCCGGCGTCATTCGTCGTCGGGCACTCCTGTGCGCCGGTTCGTCCAATGTGATGACTGACCGGCGCCCAACAATGGGACGAAGTGCGGCGTTGCCCTCACCGGCACGAAAAATCTCCGGGTCTCCGCGCAACACCTGCTGAACGTGGTCGGCATTGCACAACACGACTGCCTGACCGACAGGTGCGTCTCGGACGGTGAAGACATCACCGTAGCGGCTGTGCGCCCAACGCAAGAATTGTGGTCGGGCGGTCCACAACCCCAGTGTTTGAACTAGCTCCGGGAGTCGTGGGCCAGCCGGGAGTCCGTGCAACCGCTGTCGACGAGGACCATCGCGCCAGTGCTCCAATCGATCGATGGCCGTTTGTCGCTCGGCGGGGCCAGCCGTCATGACGCTGCAACCAAGGACCGCGGCCGATGGGACCGCAATACTATCGGCAAACCCGCCTGAACTGTGCAGGAGAACGCCGACGCGTGTCGCCGCCCCCAGCCGCCGGGAATCGCCCAGCGATAGCGCTGGTGAAACGACGTCAGCATGAACTGAGCATTCCATTACCTCTATCTGCGAACTCGCGCAGCGGGGATGGCCCGCCACCGAAATGGATGAACAGCCGCGCGGCACTCCCAGAAGTCATCATTCGTCGGCAAGTGTTTCCGCCAAGGGCCGATGGCCGAGTGAACGACGCGCCACCGTCACTGCAGCCGCTGCAGCAAACACCGCCAACGGTAGACTTCCCATGACCATTGAATACGGCGTGCGAATGGGCGGGAGCAGACCACTGGCGATCGACTGCACGCCGATCAACGCACGGGTGCCGACCGCGGCGCCCGCTACGGCGACCGCCCAGGCGATGACGACGGTGATCAGCGCCTCGGCGCCGAGCAGTTTCCGCAAGGAGTTGCGGTCACCGCCGATCAGCCGTGTCAGGCTGATTCCCCGGGCGCGAATCGCGATGCTGGAGGACAGTGTCGCGGCGCCGACGACAGCCGCGACCACGTACATCACCCAAGCGAAGACGATGAAAGAACTCATCAGTCGACTTAAGTTCGATCCTAAACTGCTGCGGTACTGTTCCGCGGACACCACTTCCGCTCGTGGATAGCGGGTCTTGACGATATTCGACAGGTTGCCGGTCATGTCTGTCACGTCGACGCCTGGCGTCAACACCAAACCTATGGCGTAAATCCATGAGGTGCCTGCTACCTGACGATATAGATCCGAGCCGAGCACGATCATGCCACCATCCGAGGTCGAGTCGTCGATGACGGCAACGACCCGCGCACTCTGATGGCCATCGGCCACCGGGATATCAACCGTGGAGCCGACTTTGAGCTTCTGTGTGCGCGCAAAGTTCGACGATATGGCGACGTTGTTACCGTGGAGCATCTCGTTGAGATCATCCCGCTCGACGCCACCATCGGGCGCTGAATCGAAGTGGATATCGGTGAAACGTGCCACGTCACCACCGAGGCTCTCCACTCGGTAGCGGCCACCGTTGATCGTCACGTTGGTGTAGGCGAAGGTATCGGTGGCCGCCACACCGGCTACCGCGGCAATCTCATCGCGCACCTGCGGGCCGAAGGTTTCGCTGCCGAAATTGCTACCGACTGGCGCCGCGACTACATACAACTGTCCGCCGGTAAGTCGCTGGACCGCCGCATCGATGTCCGATCGCATGCTGTCTGCGGTGCCGGACATGGTGATCGACGTCAGCAGTGCTACCGCAAAGGTGATGGCCAATGCGGCATTTCGGCGCCACTCTACCTCCAGCTGGCGGCCGATCATCAATCCCGAAGCCCCGGAGGACGCGGTACGAAGCGCAGTACCGGCAAGTACCGGAAGCACTGCGGCTAGCAGCGCCAGACCAATAAACAGGAGAATGACGGCCAAGCCCAACACAGGACCCGGGTTCATCCGAACGATAATCGCCGATGCGATCAAACTCGTCGCACCCCCAAGCAACGGCCACCGGATGGCCGAAGGACGGATCACTGTTTCGTCGCGCCCGCTGATCGCATCTATTGGCGCCACAGCCCGCAGCTGAAACACCCCAGTCAGCCAAGCGAAGGCGAACATCGCCACCGCGGCAATGAAAGCTCCAGACAACGGCAGTGCGTAGTTCACGGGCTGCTCAAACGCTTGACCGGTGAAGTTCGTGATCTGTTGGCGAAATGACGACAGTTCTCTACCTAGTACGACGCCGATCGCTGCGCCGACCACATACGTGACTAGCAGGATGGGAACGAGCACTAAACCTGAGCCGACTACCAGATCGCCAGTGCGCGCGCCGAGTAGCCGCAGCCGCGACAGCGTCGGTCGGGCCTCACCCAGAGCGAGTCGCCAAGTCAAGAAGACTACGACGGCCCCTGTGAGCACCGCGATTGCGGCGAAAAGGCTCACCAGCATGAGCGGCGTACGGAAGATGCGATTGTAACTAGCGAAGATGGAATCCGGTGAGGTTACTTGCGCAGCGCCGTCCACCAGCGAGACGATGCGCGCGCTGATCTGGGCCGTGTCGCCACGAAGTAGCAGCACATCGGTCGACGCACCACGATCGAATGCCACCTCCACCGCGGCAGCAGGAACCACGATCGCCGCGCCGTGATTGGCAAAGTCACTGTCCAGCAGTGCCGCAACTTCCCACGTCACCACCCCGCCCGGAGCATTCACCTCAACTTTGTCACCCACTTTAAAGCCGCTACGCGTCGCCCATTCGCGTGACATGTACGCCATGCCGGGGGCCAACGGATGACTGGCGGCGACCGAACGCAGCGAATCGCTGTCCAACATCGACGGCAAACCCTGATCCACGCCGACGACTACCACCGGCGCAAACCCCGCCGCCGTGCGGGCAGTCGTATTCGCCGTGACCAGTCGCGAATGTGCAAGCGCCCCGGACCCTTGGATGACCCGCTCGGTCAAGGCGCTCGACATGCCAACCGGGGCGTCAGCGGCCACCGCAATGACGTCGCGGGCAATGAAGTCGATCGGCGGCACCCGAGTGGACAGGATCACCGGCACCGCGATCATCAGGACTGCGGTGGTCAACAAGACGCCGCCGACCCCGCCAGCGAACGCTGCGGCCAGACGGACGGGCCGCCGCAGATAGCTGCGCACCAGAGCAGAGGCAACAAGCACCGCCGACTGCCCGCGCCATTTGCTCATCCGCGGGTCGACTGATCTTCGCCGACAAGACGGCCATCGCTGATATGCAACACCACGTCGGCGTCGTCAGCCAGATCCATGTCGTGGGTGATGAGTACGCCGGCGGTTTTCCGCTCACGAATCAGGGACCAGAACAGCTCCTTGACGCGGTCACCGTTTTGGCGATCAAGAGCACCAGTGGGCTCATCAGCAAACACGACGGCGGGTTCGCCAACGCACGCGCGCGCAACCGCTGCACGCTGGGCCTCCCCGCCAGAGACCAGCGACGGCCACGACTTTGCTCGATGACTTAGCCCGGTCAATTCCAGGTATTCCGCTGCACGAGCAAGTGCCGCTTTACGTTTCATTCCACCGAATATCAGAGGAGCCGCCACATTCTCCTCGATAGTCAACCAGGGAACCAGGTTGTCCTTTTGCAGTACGAAGCCGATTCGGTTGGCGCGCAGGCGTGACATGGCCGCGTCTCCCAGGGACCTGAGGTCGTGGCCAAGTAACCGCACCGTTCCTGTCGTCGGGCGGTCCACACCGGACAAGAGATTGCACAGCGTGGTCTTGCCGCTCCCGCTCTTCCCCACGATGGCTGTCATCGACCCGGCCAGGATGTCGATGTCCATCGTGTGCAGAGCGGTGACCTTCTCTTCTCCGAAACTGAACTCTCGACTCAGCCCACGGCCCTCGATCACGACGTCAGCGGTCATGCGATAACTCCTTCTCCGACTCTGCTTTCAGAAAGCGGGCCGAACTAAGTTGAAGGCGCGGGCTTTCGGAAAAGGTCGCGCACACCAGCCCTCAAAGTCACGTGTTCGCCCACGAATCGGGGCTCCAGACGCGCGGCTACGGCAGCCAAGCGCGCGACGAGCATCACGACCGCGACGGTCACGTTAAGCAGGCTGGGCCAGCCAGCGATCAAGAGCCCGAGGAGAAACACATGAACGTACAAGTAGGCCAGTTCGTAGGTTAAGACTTTCGCCGCTTGAGTCGCTGCGCGCTCACCGAGCCAGACGATTGCCAAGGCTGCGGGCAACAGGGTACACACCCACAACATCGTTTTCGGTACGATGCCTCCTGAGATCAGAGCCACAAGCAAAAGATATGGGCTCACGTGGATAGCGATGAGTATCGAGCGGCGCACGCGCGCATTGCGGATGCTAAACACGCTTGCGGCGCCGACCGCTTCGTCGCCCTCGGCATCGGGCAGATCCTTGGCAACTGACGCGACAGCGATGAAAAGCGCTACCACTGCCACTGCCGGTGTCAGAGTGGACAGGGGCGCGTTGAGCAACCAGCCGCCGGTGGTTTCACAGAACGCCACCCAGGCGAAAACAATCTGCGGCATAGGTGGGCGACGCTTGAATCGCGGACCCCAATTGTACAGCGGCGCAGCCAAAGCGCCGAGGGAGACGACTAACGCCGGCAGCCAACCCACCGCGACGGCGAAGGCAACCGCACCCACAGCCAGTGAGACGTACCCGACGAACACCATGAACCACAGAGTCTGCTGCCGCATCGACGCCAGCAATACCGACCGTTCGGGTTGGTTAATGGCATCTTCTTCGCGGTCGACCAGCTCATTGTGTATCGACGCCACAGCATCGCCGGTCCATACGCCGGCCATTACGAGCACGAACCACGCCACATGGTGGGCGCCGTAGTCGTGCGCGGATCCGAGGTAGCCGATCAATAATGGGCTGGTCCACAGAAACCAGAACGGAACACGGCTGATCTTGAGTACCCCGATCCATGGGGTGACCGAGTTCTCATTCCTACGTTCCGAGGGGTGCTGCGGGGTCACCGTTATCCTTCCCGTCGGCCTTGATTGGCATGAGCTGGAGATACAGTCCCCAGTCGGTTTTGGCGTACACGTAACCCGCAGGATGTGGTTGGTACACGTGGCAGCCCGCCGCGTGCAGATCCCGGATCGTCGTGGGCAAGTCCGCCACCCACAGCGCTAGATGGCGCCCCCCTGGATCGCACAGTGCATGATCCGGTGCGGTTAAACCCGTTGTCCATTGGAGCAACTCGATGTAGACGTCGTTCGCGGATGACCCGACGAAAGCGAACTGGACCGAGGCGTCTTGGGCAAGCCCGAACCAGCGCGCCATCCCGTCGCCGTCGCCATCGGACAGGGACGACGACCACACCAAATCGAATCCGAGGGTATCGGTGAACAAGGCGACGGCAAGAGCCAGGTCTGGAACGTTGATGCCGACATGGCCTAGCTGAACGCCTGCTTTCTGTTGCAGCTCAACCATTGTCGCCGACCTGGTAGATCGGTTCGCCGAACTCGAGCTCATAAAGGGCCAGGCAGCGCTCCCACGCGCGCATCAGTTCCGCGCGGTCTTGGCTGCCGCGGGCTCCGAAGTAAGGGAAGTGGTGGTGATAGGTACCGAAGATTCGGGCGCAGTCGCGGTGATAGGCACGAGTGTCGAGCATGTGCGCATGCCAGAACTGATCAATATCCGGCGACGGCGGAAGTTTGTCCCCGTCGTACTTTCGTCGGAGATACAGCCAATTCTTGTACTGGTCCTCCACGGCGGCGGCTTTCGCGCGAGTCCACCCTAGGCCTCCTTCCTGCCCGGGCGACGCGCACAGTTTCGACCGTAACGGACCGAAATCGATTGCAGCTATGTAAGTTTGAACGGCGTCCAGCTCGGATATCCGGTAGCGCTCGGGGTGTCGTTCCTCATCGAGCACACCGCCCGGCACAGGCGGTGGTTCGGGGCCGTCACCGCACATCGTAATGACTCCTCTCACTTCTCGGCGTTCGTCACCGGCAGTTATTCGTTGCTAGGTCGAAAACCACTGTCCTTTGGACCTGCCAGCCATCGAATGAACGAATCTTCTTCGGCATAGGAAAAGGTGTGCCGACCGTTGCGCGCTACATATCCGGGAAGCTTTTCCTCCCAGGAGCCAGGGTCAGGAATGTAGTCCTTGAGCCACATCACTGTCTCTTCCAACGTCTTTCGGCACGTCGTGACGGGGCGATAGCCAAGCTCTGTAGAGGCCGCGGACATGTCGGCGATCAGACGGGCCGGTGTCGACCAGGGCGTGTAACCGATAACTGGCGAGGGAGGCTCACCTGGCCAGAGAATCTCGGTCCACGTCCAGTCAAGGATGTCGGCAACCTCACGCGCAATGTCGCGTACATCAGCGGGGTCGTGGTCGGCGGCGTTGATCGTGCGATCCTTGGGTTGCTCGCACGCCAGCGCCACGATCTCGGCGAGGTTGTCGACTGAGCACCGATTGAATTTGTGCCGGCCGCCACCGCTGAGAGTCACCGTCGGCCGCCGGTCCAAAACGCGCTTCACGAAGTACCACTCGCGTGCTGCATTGCTGGCAGGCCCGAACACCGCAAACGGCCGCACGATGGTCGTCGGTGCAATACCGAGCTCTTGGACGGTGTGTTCGACGGCTGCCTTCCCGCCGCCATAGTAAGAATCATCGGGCGCCACAGTAGGATCGGACTCTCGCAGCAGTTCAGGTGCGTCCCGGTCGGCAGTGTCGAAATTGCCGAAAAATGTTCGCCCGCTGCGACCGCAGTACACCGCACCGGTCGAAATGACCACCAGAGAGCCGACCAGCCCGCGAAGCATCTCTAATTGGCGTGCATCTTGCGACTGGTAAGCGATGATATCGATGAACGCATCTGCCCCGTCCCCGACCGACTTTAGTAACTGTTGGGTGTCGGCTCGAGGGTAGTTGTGCACACTGGCGCCCAACTTGCCAAGCTCCTGGGTCATGGCGGGCGCGCCAAGTCCCGCGACTGTGACGTCCCAACCGCGGTTGATGAGTGTGCGAGTCACGTTGCTGCCAATGAATCCTCCACCTCCCAAAACAACGGCGCGAGGCATCCTAATGGCCCCCTTCCCACGCCTTCCTGACGGTCAAAACGTCGTCAATCTGGATGACCGATCCAAGAGTTATCGGCTCAATGCAAATCCTTGGTTATGCCGGAACATAAGGACTCCGGCATAACCAAGGCGCGCCTCCGGCCTAGGTGCACATGGTCGGAACGGCTACGGTCTTGTCCTCGACGGTATTTTCTGCTGCGTCGGCACGTACGTCCTGAGTCTTGTCCATGAAATCACCTCCTCAACAGTTGCTGCGGATAGGGCACTTCCTATCATATGAAATTCTGGTGACGTCGCTGACACCAATATTTGAACGCCTTGCGTTTGCTTCGCGCGGCGCGCCGGCCTGCGGCTCCGCCCATTGCTGACGATCAGTAACTATTACTTGAGATAACGCCAGCAATCCCCAACTCATGGGAATATCCGCGAACCAGCGCGAGATCCTCCTCGCCATCGGGCAGCGAGAGCACGTGGGCACCGGCGGCGGTTCGAACGGTTGCCGAACGACTCAGCGGTGTCTCCGGGCGACTCGTCATCGGCTATTTATAGCTGTTTTCACCATCGGCCGCAACGTATACGGCTCTTCCGACTTGATGGGGGTCTGGTGTGACCGATTGGGTTCGTGTCGGTGACTGATTGAGGGCTCGCGCCCTTGTCAACTGGGTGTTCTCTACGCATCCAGAGCAAAGGCGCGAGCATGTCTGACAATAGTGGTTCCCTGCTGCTTGGACTCGACGGCATCACCGTGGAGTCCGTGCAAGTCGATGACGGCGATGTCCGCATCGTTGAGGTGGGCACAGCGCTCGAGTGGGTCGGGATCTGCCCGGACTGCCGAACCAGATCGTCGCGGTCGAGGGGTTGGGTCACGACTCGGCCCCGGGACATCAAGATCGGTGCGGACCGGCCGCTGATCATGTGGCGAAAGCGGAAATGGTTGTGCACCAACACCTCCTGCGAACGCAGGTCATTCACTGAGTCGACGCCGTCGATCCCGCCGCGGGCTCGGGTGACGGTGCGAGCCAAGGCGGAGATGGCCCTGGCGGTCCTCGACGACGACCGCTCGGTCAAGGCCGTCGCCGCCGCGTATGGCTGTAGCTGGAACACCTGCCATGACGCGGTGATCGCCACCGCGGATCCGGTCCTGGCCGGTGAACCGCCCCCGGTGCGGGTGCTGGGCATCGATGAGACCCGCCGCGGGAAGGCCAAGTGGGAGACCTGCCCGGAGACCGGGGCCCGGGCGTGGGTGGACCGCTGGGACAGCGGCCTGGTCGACATCACCGGCGCCGGCGGGTTGCTGGTCCAGGTCAACGGG
>NZ_JBAQWU010000035.1:0-9247 GCF_049299075.1 Gordonia sp. (in: high G+C Gram-positive bacteria) | reverse complement strand
GGTAACCCAGCTCCAACGTCGCCCGCACCTTCTTGGCGCCGATGTTCTTGATCGCCGCATGCACATTCGACGACAACAGCGCCTCACCCGAGAGCGGCGAGGAATCCAGCGGAGCGATCTTGCGTACCGACTGCTGCGCAGCCGACAACTCGATCCCCAGACCTTCACGCGTCTTGTGCGTCACCGCATCGGCCGAACCGGCCAGCAATCCCGACAACGACATCACACCAACCATGGCCGCCAACGCAGTCACTCGAAACTTCATCATCACTCCCCAACAGTGGTTCTCGTACGAGCCGGCAAGCGCGCCGAACCCTCACCAACGACGCTACGAAGCCCCGCACAAGCGTAGGGAACCACTTTCAGTAAAACCAATGGTCAGAGGCGAAAAGAAGATTCCGGTCCGGAATTTTTGCCTCCGCCACCAGGGAAAATGCCGAAACGGGGCCGCAGAAACGACATCCCCAAGTGTCCAAAACGGACACCCCGGGACACTCATCAACGTGACGTCGGACACGCAAAAATGGGGGCATCTGTCGCGGGTTTCGTACGCGTACTCACAAGTACCGCGACAGATGCGTTGTGGGCGCGGCTGGTAGGCCGGCAGCGCATAGTCGACCTCGCTCAGTGCGGCCGGTGCCGCCGCGAGAAGTGGGTTCGGGCCGCCCGGTGCCACGTGCATATCGGTCACCAACGACGCTACGAAGCTGAGGCACTCGCGGGGAACGAGCTACGGGATACCTGCTGGTCACAGGCGAACAGAAGATTCCGGTGCGGAATTCTTACATCGCCGAGTCAAACACCGAAAATCGCCCACAAAAGCACTGCCGCCCACAAGTGCCACATTCTGGCACCTACGGACAGCAGTTGACGCGACTGTGTCAGTCGCGGTGGCGGCGGCCGGAGCCGCTGGCATCGGAGTTGCCTTCGCGGAGGCGGCTCAGCAGTTCCGAAGCTGGCTGGCCGCCCGTGTGGGCCCCGCCGCCGTCCTCCTGTTGCTGGGCACGACGACTCCGTTGCGGCATCGGCGGCACCGGGGGCACCTCCGGCACGGGCGGCCCTTGTGGGTGCACAGCCGGGGGTGCGTACCCCTGGGCGACGTAGGCGTCGGCCGGGTAGGTCGGTGGGGCGTAGTCGTCGGCCGAGGCTGCGGAGTAGCCAGGCCCGGACTGTGCCGCCTCGTATTGGGGCTCGGCATACTGCGGCTCGGCATACTGGGGCTCGGCATACTGGGGCTCGGCATACTGGGGCTCGGCGTGCTCCATCTCGACATATTCGACCTCGGTGTACTCCACCACCTCGTCGTACTCGACCGCGTACTCGTCTGCGCCGTCGTCGACGACGTGCTCGTCGGTCACGACCGGGATCAGATCGGTCAACTCCACATCACTCTCGACGGGGGCTGGACCAGCAGGGGCCGGGGCGTGTCGACCGGGCTCGGCGGGCGGCGCGGTGGTCTCGAAGTCGAGGCTGGCTGCGACGCGATCATCAGTGGCTGGCACGTAGCTGGCACCGGAGCGACCAGAGCCCAGTTCCCGACGACGTTCCGGGCGCAACGCCAACGGAACCTCCGGCAGCGGATTGCCCAGCAGCTTCTCCAAGCTGGCGCGCAACGCGAGGACCTGGGTCTTGAGTGCCTCGAACTCTTCGTTGTTCTCCTCGGCCACCTCATTCCGGATCGCGGCCTCGACCTCGGACTCGTACTGGCGGCGCGCCGCGATCTCGCGCTCCAACTGGAGTTCGTAGACCAGCCGCAGATCCCGACTGCGGTGCTCGGCTGTGTCGGCCTGACGGCGATACTTAGTCACCAGGATCGCGCCAATCACCGCGGCCCAGAGCGCGGCGATCACCGCGAGGGAAGCGGCCAGCGAGATGTCTTTGCGCAGCACCATCAGCAGACTTGCAATCAGGGCCAGCACGATGAACAACCCGATGAGCCACTGTCCGGTCGCCGCCGGTGCGGCCGCGCGAGTCCCGGTGGGATCGTCAGTGGCGGGAGCGACCTTGGCCGCCGAGTCCTTCGACGACCCGGCCCCATCTCGTCGGGGCGAACGACGTCCGGGTCGGGCTGCGCTGTCAGTACTGGACATAATTGCCAACTTACCTTCCCGTACCCGCCGGGCCGTACAGCGACCGCGGAGAGTCGCCCACCGCGCCGATCAGGCGGGATCGGCCGACGGCACGCTCGGCTCCGGGGTGGGATCGTCCGGAGTCCGGCAGCAGTGCTCGAGCCATAGGGCCGCGGCCACCAGGAACACGCCGCCGATCGCCCCGACGATCGTCGCCGGTGTATCAGCCACCGCCACGTCCAGATACCGGCGGCCGAGGAGAAAGACGAGCAATCCCAGCCACCCGCCGACGGCGATCGCGCCGAGTAGGGCCGACGCTCGCGCCAGCGCAAAAGCTCGAGCAACGTTGATCGGATGCAGTTGGCCCGGCGCGGGGCCAACGTTGCCGGCCGCCACCCGTGCGCGCACCAGGAACGCGACCACCACCAGCAGTACCGCCACGATGTACAGCATCAGCCCGGCCAGCCACGGCAGCGACGGGAAGCTCCCGTAGTAATAGCGGGCGGTGACGTAAAGCAGCGCGCCGGCCACCACGGCCACCGCCAGCAGATCCCGAATCCGGGTGGGCGCCAGCTTGTGTTCGTCGTCGCCGGGGGTCGTCGTCGGCTGGCTCATCGGCTACCTTCCCGCCGCACACCGTCGCGTTCCGCAGGCGGCAAGGCCGCCAGCAATTGAGCCACCGGTTGCCAGCCAGCGGCGGTCCACAGCTGCGCGTCCGGCTCGATTTCCAGCCACGGCGCCAACACAAAGGCGCGCTCGGCGGCGCGCGGGTGCGGCAGCGTCAGCTCCGGATCTGCGGACCGAACCACGCCGTCGTCGGCGTGCACCGAGATCACGTCCACATCGAGCGTGCGCGGCCCCCAGCGCACCTCGCGGACCCGATCGGCTGCCTGCTCACACTCCCGGCAAAAATCCAGCCATTGCCGCGGCGTCCAGTCCGCTTCGGCGATCACCGTCTGGTTCACAAAGTCGCGCTGATCCACACCGCCCCACGGCGGCGTCACATAGAGGCTCGACGCGGCGACGACACGGTCGCCCAGCGCGGCGGTCACCGAGGCCAGGTGGGCGCGGCACTCGCCCAGATTGGAGCCAACCGACAACACCGCGCGCGTCGTCATCCGCGCTTGGCCGGCGGGGTTTTACCGGAGCGGCGGGTCACCACAGCCACATCGTCGAAGGTCAGTGGGATCGGCGCCGACGGCTTGTGCACGGTCACTTCACAGGCGGCAATCCGTGGGTCGTCGGTCATGATGCGGTCGGCGATCTCGGCGCCGACGGTCTCGATGAGATCGCGCGGGGGTCCGGCGACGATGTCGTGCGCCAGGTGGGCCAGGGCGCCATAGTCGACGGTGTCGGCCAGCTCGTCGCTGCGCGCGGCTGGCCGCAGATCGAGCCAGACGGTGATGTCGATGAGGAAGTCTTGGCCGTCGCGGCGCTCATGATCAAACACGCCGTGATGGCCACGCACCCGCAGGCCGGTCAGTTCGATCCGGTCAGTCATGACTCGCTCCTGTCCGCCATGCTCGGGCTACCGCGACGGCGTCGCGGCTCGCGGCGACATCGTGCACGCGCACTCCCCACGCCCCGCCCGCCGCGGCCAGTGCGGACACCGCCGCCGTTGCCGTATCGCGGCCCGCCGAATCCCGGCCGCCAAGCAACGCACCCAGGAACCTTTTCCGGGAAGCCCCGATCAACACCGGGAAACCGAGGCCGACCAGCGTCGGCAACGCGTGCAACAGCGCCCAGTTGTGGTCGGCCGTCTTGGCGAACCCCAGCCCCGGATCCAGAATCAACCGGTCCGGATCGACGCCTGCCGCGATCGCCGCGTCGACCTGCGCCAGCAGTTCCCCGGACACCTCGGCAACAACATCACGGTAGCCTTCGGCGTCGTCGTGCCGGTGCGTGAAGTGCCGCTCGCCCGCACCATCGGACGGCCGCCAGTGCATCAGGATCCACGGCAGCCCGGACTCGGCCAGGACTCGGCCCATATCCGCATCGGCACGACCACCCGACACATCGTTCACATACGCTGCGCCCGCGTCGATGGCGGCCGCGGCGACGCTGGCCCGCATGGTGTCGACCGAGACGGTGATGCCCTCCCCGTGCAGGGCTGCAATCACTGGCACCACCCGGGCCACTTCCACGTCCGGCTCGATGCGATGGGCGCCGGGCCTGGTCGATTCACCGCCCACGTCGACGATATCGGCGCCCGCTGCCGCCATCGCCCGACCGTGCGCGAGAGCCGCGTCGATGTCCAAGTAGCGGCCGCCGTCGGAGAACGAGTCAGCGGTCACGTTGAGTACGCCCATCACCAGCGTTCGGCCGCGATTCACGTCAGCGCGTGATCAGGTCGAGGGCTTCACCGCGCGATACTGCACTGGTCTGGAAGATCCCCCGCACCGCCGACGTCGTCGTACTGGCACCGGGCTTGCGGATACCGCGCATGCCCATGCACAGGTGCTCGGCCTCGATCACCACGATCGCGCCGCGCGGGGAGAGCCGGTCCATCATTGCGTCGGCGATCTGACTGGTGAGCCGCTCCTGCACCTGGGGGCGCCGCGCGTACAGGTCGACCAGTCGAGCAAGCTTGCTCAGCCCGGTCACTTGGCCGCTCGCCCCCGGGATGTAACCGACATGCGCGACGCCATGGAACGAGACCAGGTGGTGCTCGCACGTCGAATACATCGGGATGTCCTTGACCAGCACCAGCTCGCGATGGTCCTCATCGAAGACGGTGGCCAGCACCTCGGACGGATCGGTATAGAGCCCGCCGAACATCTCACGGTAAGCATTGGCCACCCGTTGCGGGGTGCGGCGCAGGCCTTCCCGGTCCGGGTCCTCACCGACCGCGAGCAGCAGCTCACGCACGGCAGCCTCCGCCCGTTCCTGGTCGAAAGCCCGGCCGTCGGCGGTGATCAACGACTCCTCGTCGCTCATGCAGCAATCCTTCGTCGTCACACTGGTCGTCAGTTGTTGCGCTAGTCGTCAGTTGTTGCGCGGGTCATCGGTCGGCGGCCAGCCCGGCGCCTGCCAGTCGCGCGGGGCACCGTAGTCCGGCCAGGTACCGCCCGGATGTGGCTGGCCGTTCTGGCCGTTCTGGCCGTTCGGGTCGCCACTGTGGCGGCCGCCGCCGTTGGACGGACCCGGCTGCGCCGGGAACGGTTGGCTCGGCGGCGTCTGCCCCGGGTACGGCTGACCGTAGACCGGCTGACCGTTCTGCGGATCGTGGCCGTACTGGGGCTGACCGTATTGCGGCTGACCGTATTGCGGCTGACCATATTGGGGCTGGCCGTATTGCGGCTGACCATATTGGGGCTGACCCTGCGGGGGCTGACCGTATTCACCCTGCGGGCCGACGGCGACCGGCTCGGGCACCGGCGGCCACGGTTCGCCACGTTCGGCAGCTAATTCGGCCGGTGTCTGGATCGGCGGCTTAGTGCTGGGCGTGCGCTGCCCGAACTCGCTGAACTCGGTCATCCTCGGACGCTTCTCGATGTCGCCGAGGATCTCCTGCAGATCCTTGCGGACCAGCGTTTCCTTCTCCAGCAGTGCCGCCGCCAACTCATCGAGCTTATCGCGGTGAGTGTCCAGAATGCGCCACGCTTCGGTGTGCGCGGCCTCGATCAGACGCCGCACCTCGTCGTCGATCTCGGCGGCGACGCCCGCCGAATACTCCGGGGTGCCACCGCCCATTCCGCCGCGGCCCATAAACGGGTCGCCCTGTTCGTGCCCGTAGCGGACCGCACCGAGGCGGCCGCTCATGCCGTATTCGGTGACCATCGCGCGCGCAATTTTGGTGGCCTGATCGATGTCCGAGCTGGCACCCGTGGTCGGCTCGTGGAAGACGAGTTCTTCGGCCGCACGACCGCCCATCGCCATCACCAGGCGGGCGATCATCTCCGAGCGCGTCATCACGTCTTTGTCCTGCTCCGGCACGGCGAGGGCGTGTCCGCCGGTGCGGCCGCGGGCCAGGATGGTGACCTTATAGATCGGGTCCAGGTCGGGGGTGCCCCACGCGGACAGGGTGTGGCCGGCTTCGTGGTAGGCGACGATCTTCTTCTCGTGTTCGCTGATCACTCGGCTCTTGCGGCGCGGGCCGCCGACTACGCGATCAACCGCTTCTTCCAAAATCTCACCGGTGATGACCGTCTTGTTCTCCCGGGCGGTCAGCAGCGCCGCCTCGTTGATCACATTGGCCAGGTCGGCGCCGGACATGCCGGGGGTGCGCTTGGCCAGTCCGTCGAGGTCGGCGTCCGGAGCGATCGGCTTGCCCTTGGCGTGTACCTCGAGGATGGCGCGGCGGCCGGCGATGTCGGCGTTGCCGACCGGGATCTGCCGGTCGAAGCGGCCCGGACGCAGCAGCGCCGGGTCCAGGATGTCGGGGCGGTTGGTGGCCGCCATGACAATGACCCCGGAACGCTCGCCGAAGCCGTCCATCTCGACCAGCAACTGATTCAGCGTCTGCTCACGCTCATCGTGACCGCCGCCCATCCCCGCGCCGCGCTGGCGGCCGACGGCGTCGATCTCGTCGACAAAGATGATGCACGGGCTGTTGGCTTTAGCCTGCTCAAAGAGGTCACGGACCCGGGAAGCGCCGACGCCGACGAACATCTCCACAAATTCCGAGCCGGAGATCGTGTAGAACGGCACCCCGGCCTCACCGGCGACGGCGCGCGCCAGCAGCGTCTTACCGGTGCCGGGCGGACCGTAGAGCAGCACACCCTTGGGAATTTTGGCGCCGAGCGCCTGGTAGCGCGCCGGATTCTGCAGAAAATCACGGATCTCGTCGAGCTCTTCGACGGCTTCGTCGGCACCGGCGACGTCGGCGAAGGTGGTCTTGGGCATGTCCTTGGTCAGTTGTTTGGCCTTGGATTTGCCGAAGCCCATCACGCCGCCGCGTCCGCCACCTTGCATGCGGCTCATCACGAAGAAGAACAGGCCGAAGAGAATGATCATCGGGAGCACAAAGATGATCAGCGACTGCCAGATCCCGGACTCTTTGGTGATGTTGGTCTGGTAGGGCGCGCCGGTAGCGGTCACCGCCGCGAAGATCCGGTTCGACACCCCAGACGGATAGAGCGCCTCCACCTTGGTGACGTCCTTGTCACCGACCTTGACCGGCGTGTTCGTGGTGATCCGCAGCCGCTGCTCGCGGTCGTCGATCTGCACGTCCTTGACGTTCTTATCGTTGAGCTGGGCCATCGCCACCGAAGTGTCCACGGTGGTCCACTCGCTGTCGCCCGAGCGCAGGGCGGAGAAGCCCCACAGGGCAAGGATGATGACGGCCACGACGGCCAGATTCCGGTACAGCTTCTTTCGGTTCATGCTTTTGTGCCGGTATCGCGCACCGCTCCCCTGTTCGGGCCGGCGCGCGGACCTTTTCCCTTCGGTGTGTCACCCGCGTTCGCGAGTTGCTTCTACGAGGCTACCTGGCAACTCGGTACAACCGGCGCGCTGTTCGGCCTGGGCGAACGCCGGAAGCCGTGGCAGCGCGCTCAGGTGGAGTAAACGGCCGGGTCCAGTCGGGCCACGAAAGGCAGATCGCGGTAGCGCTCGGCGTAGTCAAGGCCGTAACCGATCACGAACTCGTTCTCGATGTCGAAGCCGACGTCAGCGACCTGCACCGGCAGCGCGACGGCGGCCGGTTTACGCAGCAAGGTGACCACTTCCAGTGACCGTGGGCTACGCGTGGCCAGGTTCTTCATCAGCCAGGTAAGCGTGAGACCGGAGTCAATGATGTCCTCGACAATCAGCACGTCCCGGCCGGCGATGTCGCGATCGAGGTCCTTGAGGATTCGCACCACCCCGGACGACGACGTCGACGAGCCGTAGCTGCTGACCGCCATAAATTCCATCTGGTTCGGGACCGGCAGCGCCCGCGCCAGGTCGGTCATGAACATGACCGCGCCTTTGAGCACGCCGACCAGCAAGAGATCGTCCGGCGCGTCGGCGTATCGTTCGCCGATCCGAGCGGCCATCTCCGCGGTGCGGTCCGCGATCTGCTGCTCGCTGATCAGGATCTGTTCAATGTCTGTTTCCGGGTACCCGTGCGCCACGCGTCCAAGCTTCCCACATCCACTCGGATCGGGTAGCAGCGCCACGATGGAGGGCGCGCCGGAGTCTCGCCGATGCCGATGTCGCGTCCTACCCGGCGCCGAACAACGGGTACGCGTGTGCCCTGCTGGGGCCATTGAGGCGGAAGCGCCTTCCTTGTCCCCCAAATGAGGGTCGCATGTTCGGATGAAGTTTCCGCCTCTACACGATTCCGCTGGGAACGTCTAGCGATTCGCGGCTATCGTCATACCGCTGGTGCCACGCTGTATCCCTAACTGTGACCTATGGCGCCGTTCATCCCCACCTGGCCTGCGGGCCCAGACCAGGAGATTCTGAATGACTCTCTTCCGACGCGCGCTCGTAGCCGTGCTCGCTATCCTTACGATTCTGCCGTTTACCGTCAGCCAGGCTCACGCGGCGCCCAAGGCCGCCACCGCCAACGCCACTGTGCAGCGGAACACCGATAACGTGGTGATTCGGATCGCCAACGGCAGCATGGCCGTCGAAGACGGCTACCTGCTGGTCCGCAACGATGCTGGCAAGACTGTCGACAAGTTCAACCTGACCTTCGTCGCACCAAATAAGGCTGAACACGATGTCGCGGCGGCCGTCAACGGCCGCACGGCAATCCTGACCCCGAACAAGGTGGCCAAGCGCAAGCCCGGCCAGATTGTCTGCGGTCCACAGACGCGCGCGCAGCGCGATCAGGAAGCCCTGACCACCATGGCCACCGAAATGGGTGTTGCAGTAACTATCGGCACCCTGGTTGGCACTGGTATCGGCGCTATCCTTGCCCTAACCACATTGGGCGCACTTGGCATCGCGATCCCGATCGGTGCGTTGGTCGGTGTCGCACTGGGCTTGGGTGGCGCGGCGATCTCGGGCACCTTCACCCGCTACTTCCAGACCGTCAACTCACCGTTCAAACTGAAGTTCTGCTGACCCGGTATCGGTCAGCGTACCGCGCGGCCGACCGTCAACTCCGAAACCCGCCTCGTCACCACGAGGCGGGTTTCGTCGTTTCCACCGACGGCCACCGGACCCTGTCCGTGCCAGGCGGTAATCAGCGCCGCTACCTGCGCCACCGTCCGGGCCCTTGGCTCAGCGGCGCCGCAGTCCTGCAG
>NZ_JBAQWU010000034.1:0-1735 GCF_049299075.1 Gordonia sp. (in: high G+C Gram-positive bacteria) | reverse complement strand
CTCCCGCGGCGCCCACCGCTCCGCCGAATAACATCGGCGCTGAGCCTCCGAATTCCACCGCACAGACCATCGGCACAAAACTTTGGTGCTCGGAGCGACACTATGTGTCGATTGAAGCGCCAAAGTTTTTCTGAACGGTTGTGCTCTGGATCGGCGCTCACCTGATGGTTGTTCAGTCGACCAAGATGTCGCGGATCACGCCGTCAGCGAGCAGCCGACCGCGATCGGTGAGGACGTAGGAATCCTCAATCACGTTAAGTAGGCCGTCGCCGACCGCACGCTGCGCACGCCGCTGTTCGGCCTCCGACAACTCGTCACGGGCCAGACCCGAGCGCATCCGCAAGCGCAGCATCACCGACTCGGTGTGCGCGTCGTCGTCGGACAAGATCTCGAAGCCACCGATCGGCAAGGTTCCGGACTCCACCGAGGCGGCGTAGGTGGCCGGGTGCTTCTGGTTCCAGAAGCGCACACCGCCCACATGCGAGTGCGCGCCTGGGCCGATCCCCCACCAGTCGTCGCTGCGCCAGTAGGCCTCGTTGTGCCGGCAGACGGACCCTTCGACGGGGCTCAGGGAACGGGCCCAGTTCGAGACTTCATACCAGGTCAGCCCGCCGTCGGACAGGCGCGCGTCGATCGACTCGTAGCGGGCGGCGAGCACATCGTCGTCAGGCATCGGGACCTCGCCTCGACGCACCTTCCGGGCGAACGCGGTGCCGTCCTCGACGATCAGCGCGTAGGCCGACACGTGGTCGACGCCGGCCGAGAGCACCGCGTCGAGGGAGGCCGCGAGGTCGTCGTCGGTCTCCCCCGGCGTGCCGTAGATCAGATCCAGGTTCACGTGCTCAAACCCTGCGGCGGCGGCTTCGCGAGCGGCGGCCACCGCGCGCCCCGGCGTATGCCTGCGTTCGAGGATCTGCAACACGTGCGGTGCGGCCGACTGCATGCCGAGCGAGATCCGCGTGTAGCCCGCATCCCGCAGCCCATCGAAGAACTCCGGCGATGTCGATTCCGGGTTGGATTCGGTGGTGATCTCCGCGCCCGGCGCCAGCGTGAACGAGGCCCGGACCGCGTCGAGTAGGTCGGCGAGTCGCGGCGCCCCGAGCAGCGATGGCGTACCGCCGCCGACAAAGACCGTCTCCACCGGCCGAGCCGGTTCCAGGTGTGTGGCAGCGGCGGCGAGTTCGCGGCGCACCGCTTCCGCCCATGCTGCCGGCGACGTCGACGAGCCGAGTTCGCCGGCCGTGTACGTGTTGAAGTCGCAGTACCCGCACCGGCTCGCGCAGAACGGGACGTGCAGGTAGAGGCCGAAGGGTCGGGCCGAATCGACGTCCGCCAACCGACCCAGCGCCGCTGGTGACAACGGGGTCGACGGCGCACGCAGGGACATGCCTCCATTCTGTCCTATCCCCGGCTGGGTAATAAAAATCACGCTGCAGATAAATGCACGCAGGTTAGACGTAGCGAGTCGGGCGTGGCACCATGGCTGTCGTGACTACTTCGGGCGTCCGCCTCATCGCGCGGCGGCACATCGACCTCATGCGCTGCGACAGCGCATCCTGTCGGCCGTAGTCCCTACCGGCCACGACGCCTCCGGTGCCACTGCGCATAGTCCGCGCACTGCGGCACCATGCCAGTTTGCCTCGTTTGCCGCTTTACCCCAGAATGGCCAGCCCCCATGACGCTGCGCACCGCTCGCGCCGCGCTAGGAGAAACCCGATGACGCTCACCACTCCCG
>NZ_JBAQWU010000033.1:0-4901 GCF_049299075.1 Gordonia sp. (in: high G+C Gram-positive bacteria) | reverse complement strand
GAGCGAGGTCGCGCGCCACAGCCGCGGAAAAAGGGCGCCCGCGGCGGCGAAGTCAGCCTCGTCGTACCTCCCGTGCAGTTGCAGCACACTGACGCCGAGGCGGCGGGCCAGCTGTGCGGCATCGGTGGCCGGCATGTCGTTGACGACGAGCACGGTCTCGACGGCACCGTCGGCGGCAGCGACGATCTCCCGGGCCAGCGTCTCAGCGATGGCCCGCGGGCTGGTGCGATTGGCCACCACGCCGATGGCATCGGCACCGGCCGCAATGGCCACAGCGACGTCGTCGACCGCAGTCAGACCGCACACCTTCACGAACATGCGCTCAAGTCTAACGACGTTCCGCCGGTGTCCGCCGACAAAGGCGCGGGCGAGTTCGATGGCGATCTCCTCACTGGAGAGCAGGGACGAGATCGGCTGCCCGGCCACCGAGAAGAGCAGCCCACGCGCATGGAACCGCGGAAAATGCTGAGCCGGGTCTGGCCGGAGACAGCGGCCAGCTCGAAGGCGGTCACCGGAAAGGCCGGTCAGGCTCAGGGAGGCGACCGCAGCGTACGAGGTCCGCATATTGACCCCGTGCGCCAGATAGCCCACGAGTAGACCCACCACGATTGGCTGGTGGCGTGGACGTGCTGATGGGTCACTCGGCGAAGGTGACCACAGCTGCCTTGTTGTTCATGACGATCACCGGGGTGAGGGTCGAGAATCCGGCGGCGCGAATCGTGTCCAGATCGACCTCGAGGAGCGGTTGTCCGGTGTGCACCGTGTCGCCGGCCCGCACCAGCGGACGGAATCCGTCGCCCTTGAGCTTCACGGTGTCCAAGCCGACGTGGATCAGCACCTCGGTGCCGTCGGTCAGGCGCAGACCAATGGCGTGACCGGTCGGGAAGACCGTCACAACGGTCGCATCGGCCGGTGCAACGACATGGCCGTCGGACGGGTCGATCGCCAGCCCCGGGCCCATCATGCCGCTGGCGAAGGTCTTGTCCGGCACTTGATCGAGCGGCACAATCGCGCCGGATATCGGCGGTGCCAGCGTCACGACGGTCGCGGTGGCGGGCTCGGCGACGGCGACGGCGGCCGGGGCTGGAACAGTCGCGGCCAGAGCAGCGCCATCGACCCGCCCGGCGATGATGTCTTCCATCGCGTCCTTCACGAACTGCACGCGGGTTCCATAGATCACCTGGACCGATTTGCCGCCGGGCTTGATCACGCCCGCGGCGCCGGACCGTTTGAGGGCGGCCTCGTCGACCAGCGACGGGTCGGCCAGTTCCATGCGCAGGCGCGTGGCGCAGTTGTCGAGGTCGACGATGTTGCCCTGGCCGCCGAGCGCCTCGATGAAGCGGGCGCCGGTGGCGTGGAAGGGGCTGTCGCCGGAATTGGCGATCTCGTCTTCGATGAACTCGTCGTCGTCCTCGCGGCCTGGCGTCTTGAGCTGGAACTTCAGGATCACCCAGCGGAACACCAGGAAGTAGATGAAGAACCAGACCACACCCATCACCGGGATCATCCACGGGTTCTGAGCGAGCGGGTTCTGCCAGTTGAGGACGAGGTCGACGAAGCCGCCGGAGAAGCCGAAGCCCATGCGGACCGGCAGTAGCTGACTGATGGCCATCGAAATACCCATGAACAGTGCGTGCACCAAGAAGAGGAACGGCGCGAGGAACATGAACGAGAACTCGAGCGGTTCGGTGACGCCGACGAAGAACGAGGCCACCGCGGCTGACAACAGAATGCCGTAGGCCATCTTCTTCTGCCGGGTCTTGGCGGTGACATACATGGCCAGGGCGGCGCCCGGCAGACCGAACATCATGATCGGGAAGAAGCCGGTCATGTACTGGCCGGTGACGCCGAAGACGCCCTCGCCGTTGCCGCCGGCGAGGAAGTTGTTGAGGTCGTTGATACCGGCGACGTCGAACCAGAACACCGAGTTGAGGGCGTGGTGCAGGCCGAACGGGATCAGCAGTCGGTTGAAGAATCCGTACAGGCCGGTGCCGACGGCGCCCAGGCCGACGATCCACTCGCCGAAGGCCACCAGGCCGGTGTACAGCAGCGGCCAGATGAACAGCAGGATCAGTGCGACCACCAACGAGACGGCAGCGGTGATGATCGCGACGCTGCGGCGGCCGGAGAAGAAGCTGAGTGCGTCCGGCAGCTGGACGTCCTTGAAGCGGTTGTAGACCAGCGCGCCGAGCACACCGCAGAGGATGCCGATGAAGGCGTTCTGGAAGGCGCCGGGGGCGAAGGCGGCGCTCACATCCGGTGCTTCGACGGCACCGCCGGTCACATGCCAATAGCCTTGGACGGCGAGCGGATCGGCGTCGGCTGCCGGGACGTCGGCCACCTTGGACCAGCCGCGGCCGAGCAACGTCTGCACCGACGACGGCGCGAGCAGACTGGTGATGATGAGCCAGGACACCAAGCCGGCCAGCGCCGAGGTGCCGTCGGATTTGTGCGCCATACCGATCGCGACACCGACTGCGAACAGCAGGGCCATGTTCCCGACGACCGCCAGTCCGGCGGTCTGCAGGAACGAGGTGACCACCGTCGGGTGGTGCAGAATGCCTTCGATCCAGTTGGCGATACCGACCAGGATGGCGGCGACCGGAAGCACCGCCACCGGCAGCATGATCGACTTGCCGAGGTTCTGTAGGAACTTCATCATGGTCGGCACGCTAGTACCGCGCCGGGACCGATGCGCGCGATTACGGAAAGGTGAGACGGACCCCGCCGGGAGTCTGTTCGACGACGACGTCGAGGTAGTCGGGAAGGTGCAGGTCCGCGGTCGCGGCGGCATCTGCCGAGCCGCCACCGATCACCTGCATGCCCGCGGCCCGGGCGGCGGCGATCCCGGCGGCGGAGTCTTCGAAAACAAGGCAGTCCGTGGGCTGCACGCCCAGGAGTGCCGCGGCGGCGAGGAAGCCTTCAGGGTCGGGTTTGCTCCTCTCGACGTCCTCGGCGCGCAGGAGTTCCCGATTCTCGGCGAGGTTGATCTCGTGCGGGCGGTCCGGCAAGAACTGCGCCATCGTCACGTATCCCTGTCTGCCATGGCAGAAGTCGAGGACGGCCTGCGGGTCGACGCCGTGCTGGCTGGCCCACGCGGTCCAGTCGCGTTCGACGACCGGCGTGGAGTCGACGAGCGTGCCGTCCATGTCGAGGAGGATCGCGGCGGCGTCGTACGTCGTGGTCATACCGGCGACGGTAGCCCGGTTGTCGAGCCGAGGTGTGGTGCATCCGTAGGATGAACGCCGCGCCCCCGTAGCCCAATTGGCAGAGGCAGCGGACTTAAAATCCGCACAGTGTCGGTTCGAGCCCGACCGGGGGCACCGCCTCAGCACTGTTCGGCGTCGAGGGCGGTGATCGCGATCTCGCGGCCGACGGCGATGACCTCCTCGGCGCGGTGGAATTCGAGGGTTCCGCACACTGTGCGGGGCACCTCGATCAGCAGGTCGGGCGGATAGGCGGCCAGCGTGTGCCGGGCAAGCGCGGCCTGCGCGATGTCGATGCTGCGGTCCGCCACCCGCAGTCCCGAAAACTGGGGGAGTGGGTCGCCGTCGACCGGTTCGAGGCCGCTCAGGTCGACAGCGATGGTCAGGTCGGCGGCGAGCACGGCGAGCGGTGCCGTCGGCGTCGGATCGAGAATGCCGCCATCGCCGAGGAGCCGCCGGTCCAGTTCGTGCGGCGCGATGATCCCCGGAATGGCGATCGACGCCCGGATGGCGTCGGCGATCTGGCCCCGGTCGAGCCACGCCGACGTGCCTGCCACCAGATCGGTAGCGACCGCGGTGAACGGAACATCCAGATCCTCGATGAGCACCGAACCCAGGATGTCGCGGACGGCGTCGACCACCTTTTCAGCCCGCAATACCCCCGCCGCATGCAGCGTCAGGTCCACGAGCTTCAGCACCGCCCGCTGATCGAGTGCCTGTGCCCACTCGCTGAACTCGTCGAGCTTTCCGGCGGCCAGCATCCCGCCGACCAGGGCGCCCATCGACGACCCCGCGACACCGACGATCTGATGTCCCCGTGCCTGCAGTTCATCGATGACGCCGATGTGTGCGTATCCGCGGGCGCCGCCGCTGCCGAGCGCCAATGCCACCTTCATGCACCGAGTATCCCAGGGCCGATGCGGCCGCCGGGGTTCGACACCGGTCCACTCCGCTCAGTCCGGCGGCGACTGGCACAATAGGGGTGTGACGCACGCGCCGATGACCGTGGAGATTTGGTCCGACATCAACTGCCCGTTCTGCTACCTGGGCGTCTACCAGTTCCTGGAAGGGCTGGGCGGGTTCGACCACCGCGACGACGTCACCGTGGTGCACCGCTCCTTCGAACTCGATCCGACGCAGCCGCGCGGTGCGTCCGCCGATGTCGTCGAACATCTCGCACAGACGTACGGGTTCAGCCTCGAGGAGTCGGCGCAGGGCGAAATCCAGATTGCCGAGAAGGCGACCGAGTTCGGGTTGCCCTACATCACCTCCGGACGCGACTTCGGCGACTCGTTCGATATGCACCGGCTGGTCCATTACGCCGCCGACCGCGACCGCGCCCAAGACCTGCTGCTGGCGTTCTTTCACGCCAACTTCGCCGATGAGCGCACGCTGTTCGGCAGCCACGAGCGTCTAGTGGAGATCGCGGTGGCCGAAGGATTCGACGAGGCGCAGGTCCGGGAGGTGCTCGCCGACCCCGACCGTTACGCCGACCAGGTGCGCGGCGACGAGAATTTGGCGCGCGAACTCAAGTGCCAGGGTGTCCCATATTTCGTCCTCGACCGGCACTTCGTGATCGCGGGCGCGCAGCCTGCCGACGTGTATGCCGACGCTTTGCGCCAAGGGTGGGATCATCACGTCGCGAATTCTGCTGACGACAAGCTCTGAGGTACCGTATGTCCGTGCGACGTGTGG
>NZ_JBAQWU010000032.1:0-2010 GCF_049299075.1 Gordonia sp. (in: high G+C Gram-positive bacteria) | reverse complement strand
CCCCTGCGCCCGCGCAATCACCATCGTCTGCCCCGCCACCAACGGCCAGAACAACTCCAGCACCGATGCATCGAAGGTGTGCGGGGTCTTCAGCAACAACCGCTCCCGCCCGGACCCCGACCGCGGCACCAGTTCGTCGAACCAGGCCACGAAATTACGCACCGCGCGATGCGAGACGGTCACGCCCTTCGGCAGGCCCGTCGACCCCGACGTAAACAGGGTGTACGCCGCATCATCCAGCCGCAGAGGCGCCGACCGTTCGTGCGCAGAGAACGCCGCCACCCCCACCGGAATCGGCGCCCGCGAATCCACCACCAACACACCCGCCCGAGCGATCCGCGCCACAAAATCCGGCACCGCATCACCCGCCCGCACCAACACCGGACCCACACCCGCCATCCGCGCCATATACACGGCACGGTCAGCCGGCGTCACCGGATCGATCGGCACATACTGACCACCCGCCGCCAGCACCGCATGAACCGCCAGCACCAACTCGACACTGCGGTCCATCACCACACCCACCGCAACCCCAGGCCCCACACCCGCGGCAACCAGATCACGCGCCAACTCACCGACCCGCAGACCGAACTCCCGATACGACACCTCCCGCCCATCAGCGACCAACGCCACAGCAGCCGGCTCCGCCGCCACCGCGGCAGCCACCGCATCCGTGATCGTCTCGGCCGGCACCGGCACCGCCGGGCCGGCGGATTCCGCCAGGACGCGGCGACGATCGGTGTCGTCGAGAACAGCCAGATCGCCGACCGGGACGTGCGGCGACGACACCGCCGCATCCAGAACACGCACGAATCGTTCGCCGAGTGCCTCGATCGTCGGCTGATCGAACAGTGCGGTCGCATAGGTCAGCTGTCCGGACCAGCCGCCGATGCCGTCTCCCGTCGCCAGTGCGAGGTTCAGATCCATCTGCGCGACGATGTCGTCGGCGTCGACCGGACTGATCTGCAATCCGGCCGCGCCGATGTCCGTCGCGGCGGCGGCGAGCGGGTCGACGGACAGGATGATCTGCACGATGGGCGAGAACGCCTCCGACCGCACCGGATTGAGCGCATCCACGATCGACTCGAACGGGATGTCCGCATGCTCGAACGCCGCCAGATCGACATCCCTGACCTCACCGAGCAACGACCCGAACGACGCCCCCGAGTCCACCCGCGTCCGCAGCGCCAGGGTGTTCACGAACATCCCCACCAGGCCGTCCAGCTCCCGCTGTCCACGGCCGGCGATCGGCGTTCCCACCACGATGTCGCCGGAACCAGACAACCGCGACAGCAGCACGGCGAACGCCGCGTGCAGCACCATGAACCGCGTGACCCCGAAGCGCGACGCGACCGCATCGACACGGTCCGCGATCACCGGCGGGATGTCGAAGGGCACCGCGGCTCCCCGGCTCGCGAACACCGGCGGGCGCGGGCGATCGGTCGGGAGTGCGTGCACGTCCGGCACACCGGCCAGCCGATCAGTCCAGAACTCGAGCTGACGCCCCAGCACCGACCCGGCGTCCTCCGGCGAACCCAGCACCTCCCGCTGCCAGATCGCGAAGTCCGCGAACTGCACCGGCAACGGTGCGAACGCGGGTGCCTCGCCCGCCACCCGGGCGGCATAGGCGACCATCAGGTCCGCGGCGAACGGCCCCGATGACTGCCCGTCGAAGGCGATATGGTGCGCGACCATGCCGAACACGGCCTCGTCCTGTCCCGTCCGCGTCAGCCGCACCCGGATCGGCAGCTGCGACGAGACGTCGAACCCCCGGGCCAGATCGCCCATGAGTTCGGCGGGATCGGGCACCTCGGCCCAGTCCAGTGCATCGGCGACGTCCGTAACCGGCTGCACCGACTGGCTGGGGACACCGTCGATCGACGGGAACACCGTGCGCAGCACCTCGTGCCGGGCCACGACGTCGACGACCGCCGAACGCAGCGCCGCCGCATTCAGCTCACCGGCCAGCCGCACCACGAAGGGGATGTTGTACCCGGCGGATTCCGGATC
>NZ_JBAQWU010000031.1:0-4738 GCF_049299075.1 Gordonia sp. (in: high G+C Gram-positive bacteria) | reverse complement strand
TACGGGTCGCCGAACCATCCTGCAGGCCGCGCAGGCGACGGAATGGGGTGAACCGCCAGGCTTCTTCGCGCTGGCTCGGCACCTCGAAGGCCGCCACGTCGAACGACGTGAAAAGCTCGCCCTTGTTGACGACCGGGGTGGTGGTGTTCTCTGGCGCCGTCATCAGCCGACTGATCCTTCCATCTGCAGCTCGATGAGCCGGTTGAGTTCGAGGGCGTACTCCATGGGGAGTTCCTTAGCGATCGGCTCCACGAAGCCGCGGACCACCATAGCCATCGCTTCGTCCTCGGTCAGGCCTCGGCTCATCAAATAGAAGAGCTGATCGTCGCTGACCTTCGACACCGTGGCCTCATGCCCCATGGTGACGTCGTCTTCGCGGATGTCGACGTACGGGTAGGTGTCGCTGCGGCTGATCTGATCGACCAACAGCGCATCGCATTTGACCGTCGAACGGCTGCCGTGGGCGCCCGGGTTGATCTTGATCAGACCGCGGTACGACGACCGGCCCCCGCCGCGGGCCACCGACTTGGAGACGATGTTGCTCGATGTGTAGGGCGCCAGGTGAACCATCTTGGAGCCGGTGTCCTGATGCTGACCCGCGCCAGCGAAGGCCACCGACAGGACCTCGCCCTTGGCATGTTCACCAGTCAGCCAGACAGCCGGGTACTTCATGGTGACCTTGGAGCCGATGTTGCCGTCGACCCATTCCATGGTGGCGCCAGCCTCGGCCTTCGCACGCTTGGTCACCAAGTTGTAGACGTTGTTCGACCAGTTCTGGATCGTCGTGTAGCGGCAGCGGCCACCCTTTTTGACGATGATCTCCACGACCGCCGAGTGCAGCGAGTCGGACTTGTAGATCGGCGCGGTGCAGCCCTCGACGTAGTGCACGTAAGCACCCTCGTCGACGATGATCAGCGTCCGCTCGAACTGGCCCATATTCTCGGTGTTGATGCGGAAGTACGCCTGCAGCGGGATATCCACCTGCACGCCCGGCGGGACATAGATGAACGAGCCGCCCGACCACACCGAGGTGTTGAGTGCGGAGAACTTGTTGTCACCGGCCGGGATCACGCTGCCGAAGTACTCGCGGAAGAGTTCCGGATGCTCACGCAGTCCCGAATCGGTGTCCAGGAAGATGACGCCCTTCTCTTCCAGATCCTCGCGGATCTGGTGGTAGACGACCTCGGACTCGTACTGTGCGGCGACACCGGCCACCAGGCGCTGCTTTTCGGCCTCCGGGATGCCCAGCCGGTCGTAGGTGTTCTTGATGTCCTCGGGCAAGTCTTCCCAGGACTGCGCTTGCTTCTCGGTGGACCGCACGAAGTATTTGATGTTGTCGAAGTCGATGCCGTCCAGATCGGCGCCCCAGCTGGGCATCGGCTGGCGATCGAAGATGCGCAGCGCCTTGAGTCGCTGTTCAAGCATCCATTCGGGCTCGTTCTTCTTGCCGGAGATGTCGCGGACGACGGCCTGCGATAGGCCGCGCTGTGCGGAAGCGCCCGCAGCGTCGCTGTCGGCCCAACCGTAGCCGTACCGATCGAAGGACGCGATGGTCTCTTCTTGGGTGAGGGGAGCCGGGCTCGCGAGCGCACTCGCGGTCGCGCCGGGATCGGTGACCGTCATCGTGAGGCCTTTCCATCGGGGTTTGGGGCAGGGAGCGGAACGATGTTGATGCGGGGGCCCGAACTCGGTGCCGACAGCGGCACGTGGGTGGTGCACACGCAATCACCGTTGGCGATGGTTGCCAGGCGTTGCACATGGGTGCCTAGCAACTCGGTGAAGCGAGCGGTCTCGGCCTCGCAGAGTTCGGGAAACTCGGTCGCGACATGCGCGACCGGGCAGTGATGCTGGCAGATCTGCACACCGGTGCCGACCTCGCGCACATTCGCCGAGTAGCCGGCGCTGGTCAGCGCATCGGCGATCTCGACGACCGTGCGCACCGGATCCTCCCCGTCGGCGACGGGAGTCACGTGGGCGACGATGCCGTCGACCCGGTCGCGGGCGAAAGCGTCGACGGCGGGCTGTCCGCCGATGTCGCGGAGTTTACGTAGGGCCGCGCCAGCGAGGTCGTCGTAGGCGTGGCGGAGCTTGCCGCGGCCGCCGGGGCTGAGCTGGAACCATTTGGCTGGACGGCCACGGCCGCCGCGCCCGAAACCGGGGGCGGCGGTCTCGACATCTCCGGCGCCGACCAGAATATCCAGATGACGGCGCACCCCTGCCGGGCTGATGCCAAGGTGCGAGGCGATATCGGAGGCGGTCATCGGCCCTTCGTCGATGAGCAGCGACACGACAGCGGCGCGGGTCTGGCCATCGGCACCAGTCCCGTCCGGGAGCTGCTCGCTGAGCAGCAAGTTTCCGTCCGTCACGCTTTCCACAACACTATTGTTGCGTAATTATATTCCCGCTTCCACCAAGGGTGACCTAATGGTCCGTCGACGCCGGGCCTCCGAGCGGCACCGCGCGGGGTCTACCGGAAAGCGGACACTTATGGCCTACAGTCGGACGCGTGCCAAAGGTTCCCAGAGCGCGCGATCTGCTCGACTATCTCGGCTTGTCGCGGCCGTCGCGGGACCCGGGCGTCGATGCCACCGGCAATTACGGTGTCACGCTCGCCCGACTGCACGGCGACGAGCACGAAGTCGGACCGCTCAATCCGCTGGAAAAGCTGCACCTGCGACGGATCCGGCTGTTCGGCACCACAGGTGCGGTCCTGATCCTGATCGGTTCACTCGGCACCGGGATGATGCCGGTCCTGCAGAATCCGATTACCGGCGTGCGTGTGCTCTCGCTACCGGCGAGGATGTTCACCACGGCGCTCACCATCTCGATCGCCGGAACGATGATCCTGGTGCTCGCGTGGGTCCTGCTCGGCCGATATGCGATCGGTCGGTATTCGGTCGAAGTCGCCGAGAATCGTTCCCCGGCCAGGCGAATGTCGCGGGGCCAAGCCGACCGCACGCTAGTCATGTGGATCGTTCCGCTCGTCTTCGCGCCGCCGCTGCTCAGCAAAGACGTCTATTCGTACCTGGCGCAGAGCGCGATCGCCTTCCGCGGGATGGATCCATACACCTACAGTCCGATGCGCGGTCTGGGCGTGGATCATCCACTCGCGCTGTCGGTGCCCAACCTGTGGAAAGACACACCAGCCCCGTACGGGCCGCTGTTCCTCTGGATCGGCGAGCAGATCACTCGGGTGACCGGAGACAACATCACCGCGGCCATCGGACTGCACCGACTGGTGGCATTGTGCGGCGTCGCGATGATCGTGTGGGCGCTTCCCCGGCTAGCCCGTCGCTGCGGAGTCTCGGCGGTGGCGGCACTCTGGCTTGGCGCCATGAATCCGCTGCTCATCCTGCATCTGGTCGGCGGCGTCCACAACGAGGCGCTGATGATCGGCATGATGCTGGTCGGCGTCGAATGGAGCTTCCGGGCGATCTACGGTGCGGCAAGTCTGCGCGTCGGCTGGTTACCGTCCCGCACGGGCTGGCTCCTGGTCGCCGGCATCGCGATGATCGCCGGTTCGGCAATGATCAAAGTCGCCTCGCTGCTGGCCCTGGGCTTCGTCGGTATTGCGTTGGCGCGACGATGGAGCGCCACGCTACCCGCGCTGCGCAATGCACCATGGCGGCAGTGGTGGGCGCGCTCGAAATCATCACTCTGGGCCGTGGCTCGTGCCGCGGTACTCACCGGCGCAATCCTGGTCATCGTGGTGGTGGCGATCTGCCTCGGCACCGGTCTTGGCTTCGGCTGGACCTCGACGCTGTCCACCGGCGGTATCGTCCGCTCCTGGATGTCAATGCCCACGCTGCTCGGAGTGGCGGCTGGCCGCATCGGGCTGTGGCTCGGTCTCGGCGAGCAGACCGAGGCGATTTTGGAGATTTCCCGGCCGGTGGGACAACTGATCGCGGGCCTCTTCGTCGTCCGCTGGTTGTTGGCCTGCCTGGCGGGGCGGATCCATCCGCTCGGCGGTCTGGGCATCGCGATGGCCACTTTTGTGTTGTTTTTCCCCTTCGTCCAGGCCTGGTACCTGCTCTGGGCCATCATCCCGCTGGCCGCGTGGGCCACCACCCGATGGTTCCGGGTAGGCACGGTGATCGTGTCCGGCATTATTGCGGTGGTCGTGATGCCGACAAGTTCGGACACCCCGCCGATGGTGGTCGTGCAAGGCTTGGCAACGGGGCTGCTGGTAACCCTGATCGCGAGCATCTTCTTCTTCATCGACCATCCGACGCGCCGCTGGCTGCGCGCCCGCCGGCCCCGACCCGAATAGGGTTCGCCACACCCGACGGCCTAGTCTTAGGGCCGTGCAACAGCCTCGCGATAAGTCCCTGGCCGTCGTGGTCCGTGGACTGGTCAAGCGCTTCGGTGACACTGTCGCCGTCGACGGATTGGACCTCGAACTCCCCCGTGGCTCAATCCTGGCGCTCCTTGGCCCGAACGGCGCAGGTAAGACCACGACCGTGGAGATCTGCGAAGGCTTCGTGACCCCCAACGGCGGCGATGTGCGGGTACTCGGCCTCGACCCGGTGGCCGACAACGATGAGTTGCGCGCGCGGATCGGCGTGATGCTCCAGGGCGGCGGCGCGTATCCGGGTGCGAAGGCCGGCGAGATGCTGCGACTGTGTGCGGCCTACAGTGCCGATCCGCTCGATCCGGACTGGCTGCTCGACGTGCTCGGTCTGACCGACGCTGCGGAGACGTCCTATCGACGACTCTCGGGCGGTCAGCAGCAGCGGTT
>NZ_JBAQWU010000030.1:0-7179 GCF_049299075.1 Gordonia sp. (in: high G+C Gram-positive bacteria) | reverse complement strand
GCGCCACCGCGGCCTTGATCCTGGCGAACAGCCGACCGGCGTCGGTAGTCAGATCGGCCTCACCGTTGGACGTGACGATGGCCAGGCCCCGCCCCTCGGCGCGGTCGATCCAGTCCTCCAGTTGCCTCGGTTGACGCGTGAGCCGGTCCAGGTCCCAGACCACCAGCGCGTCGAACGCTCCGGCCTCCCACGCGCGTACCAGCGCGTCATAGCCTGGCCGGACCTTGCGCGCGTCGCTGGCACTGATCGAGTTGTCCGACCAGACCCCGGCGACCTCCCAGCCGCGTGACGACACGATGGCCCGCGCGTCCTCCTCCTGGCGTGTCACGCCGAGCCCGTCCCCCGACGCGTCTAGTGAGATCCGGGTGTAGATTGCCGCGCGCCGCGCGTTCTTGCTGGTCATGGCCACGAGTATATAGCGCTTTAGCGTGAGTCATGGGCCTTTCACACAGCGCGATGAGTGGCGTCTTGGACCTGGCGGACGCGATCATTCTGGTGAGCTCCCCCGCACTCGACGGCGCACGCAGCGCAGGCGCAACCCTCGACTGGCTGGCCGGGCATGGCTTCGGGCACCTGATCGGGCGCTGCGTGATGGTGCTCAGTTCGGCGCGACCGGGATCATCGTCGATCGACACCGACCAATTGGCGCAGCATTTCCTGACGCGGTGTCGCGCGGTGCACTGCATCGGGTTCGACGATCATCTGGCTGAAGGCGCCGACATCGACCTGGAATTGCTGGGGCGTCGTACCCGGCGCGAATTTGTCGACCTGGCGGCGACAATTGCCGACGACTTCGGCGGGACGGCACTGCGCCGGCATGCCCCGTTCTATCCAGCCGCACCCGCCACCGACGTCATCTAACTTTTACTTACCGCATTGGCAATGTTTCCCGGCCGGGGGTTGAATGGAAGGTGACCGCCCGGTAACCACCGGGCCGCTGCACCGGAGGACACCATGGTTGACGCCCCAACCACCGCACCGACACCGCAGGTCCGGATCGAATACCGCACCGTGCACGGCTACCGGCGGGCTTTCCGCATCGCCGGTGAAGGCCCGGCGCTGCTCCTGATCCACGGTATCGGTGACAACTCGTCGACCTGGGAAGGCGTGATCAGCGAGCTGGCCCGCGATTACACGGTGATCGCCCCGGATTTGCTGGGCCATGGGCTCTCCGACAAGCCGAAGGCCGACTATTCGGTCGCCGCCTTCGCCAATGGCATGCGCGATCTATTGGTGGTCCTGGGGATCACCAAGGTGACGGTGGTCGGCCATTCGCTCGGCGGCGGCGTCGCGATGCAGTTCTGCTACCAGTTCCCCCGGTTCGTCCAGCGCCTGGTCCTCGTGGCTCCCGGCGGCGTTACGGCGGAAGTGAATCCGGCGCTACGGGCCGTCGCCATACCCGGCGTTCCGTTTGTGTTGCAAGGCCTCGGACTGCCGGGCGCGCTGCCCCTGCTCCGCAGCGTCGGCCGACTGCTGGCCCGCACCGATGCGCTCCCGGGCATTCCCGAACGGTTCGCCCCCCGCAACGTCATCACCGACCACCAGGACCTGCTGCGTATTCTCGGCGACCTCTCCGACGAAGAAGCTGGCCGCTCGTTCACCCGCACCCTGCGCTCGGTAATCGACTGGCGCGGCCAGACCGTCACTTTTCTCGACCGCGCCTACCTGACCGAACGCCTCCCGCTGCTCCTCATCTGGGGGACGGCCGACAATGTGCTACCCGCGCACCACGCGCAACTGGCGTCCGCGATGATCCCGCACGCCGAGGTGGTGATGTTCGACGGGGCGGGGCACTTCCCGTTCCGCGACGATCCCGAGCGTTTCCTCGCCCTGGTGCGCGACTTCCTGGCCCGCACCGAGCCGATGGAGTTCGATCCGGTGAACTGGCACGACATGATGGTGCGCGGCCAGCAGCTGGACGAGCTCGAAGTGGGCGTCGACGCCGCTGTCTTCGAGGACGTCCGCGAAGCACTCGAAGAAGAGCGCGCCGTCAGCTGACCGCCAGCACCTCAGCCGCAGCAGCCCTCGCCGAGATCGGCCGTGGTCCGGACACTTCTGGTGCGCGCACTGCGCGCCGCCCACTCACCGGCGTCCGGGTAGTACACCTCCGCCAGCGACAGGCCACGCGCCTGCGCCACCGGAACTTCTGCGCGACGCGTGCGCGCCTCCAGCAGGTCCAGGCACCAGTCGATCGACCGGCGGCCGTCACCGACCGAGGCCACCGCACCGACCAGTGAGCGGACCATCGACCAGCAGAAAGCGTCTGCCTTCACCCGGCCGATCAGCACACCGTCGTCGTCGCGCCGCCAGCTGAACTCCTGAAGTTCACGGATGGTGGTCGAGCCTGCCCGGTAGCGGCAGAACGCCGCGAAGTCGTGCAGTCCAAGGAGACCTGCCGAGGCGTCGTTCATGGCGTCGATGTCCAACGGCCGGGTCCAGTCGGCGGTGCTCCGCGACCAGAGCGGTTCGGCGCCCCAGCGCGCATCGGTCAACCGGTATTCGTAGCGGCGGGCGAGCGCGGAGAAGCGTGCATCGAAGGTGTCCGGGACCGCGTCGACCGCTTTAATCCGCACATCGTCGGGCAGGAGTTTGGCCAGCCGTCGAACCAGACGCGCTGGGTCGCCGTCAATGGAGCGGGCGTCGAGCGCGACCGCCGGAATGTCACAGTGCGCCACCTGCCCGGTCGCGTGGACACCGGCGTCGGTGCGCCCGGCCACGGTGAGCCGCACCGGAGCGCGCAACACTGTCGCCAGTGCGGTCTCCAGGGTCTCGCATACTGTCCGGCGGCCCGGTTGCGTGGCCCAGCCGGAAAAATCGGTGCCGTCGTACGAGATCAGCAGCCGCAGCCGGACCACCACCGCAGATGCGACGAGCCCGCCGTCCCCCTCACGGGAGCCGGCGGGCTGCGTCATCGGATGCTCGCTGATGGCCGAAGCTAACGGCGAACCGGAGTCCGACTACTTGTCTTCGTTGGAGCCGTCGACGTCGGCACCCTCGGCGAGAGCCTCGTCCGCGGTAGTCGCGGCCTGGTTCTCGTCGGCACCTTCGGACACGGCTTCAGCGTTAGCGACCTCGGCGTCGGTGGCCTCGTCGATAACCTCGGCGACCGGGTTCTCGGCTTCGGCGACCTTCTTCTTCGATGCCGCAGCGCGGGTCGAGCGCGCGGCCTCCGCCGACGCGGTGCGCTCGGTGACCAGCGCGATCGCGGCCATCGGGGCGTTGTCGCCCTTCCGGTTCTCCAGCTTGATGATGCGGGTGTAGCCACCGTTGCGGTCGGAGAAGAACGGACCGATCTCCTCGAACAGCTTGTGCACGACATCCTTGTCACGGATGTCCTTCATCACCTGGCGGCGGTTGGCGAGATCGCCGACCTTCGCGTGGGTGATGAGCTTCTCGGCGTACGGGCGGAGCCGCTTTGCCTTGGTTTCGGTGGTGGTGATGCGGCCGTGCTCAAAGAGCGCCGTGGCCAGGTTGGCGAGGATCGCCTTCTGGTGGCTGGCCGACCCGCCGAGGCGGGTACCCTTAGTGGGCTTGGGCATTGGTTTCTCCTAGGAGGGGCGCCGATCGTCAGACCGGCAATCTCAAATTGGTCTGGGCGACTACAGCTGTTCGGTCTCGGCGAAGTCTTCACCAGCGTCATCGGTGTACGACACCTCATCGCTCCACGTGCCGGTGGCCGGATCGTAACCGGCCACCTGCGACGGGTCGAAGCTAGCCGGGCTGTCCTTGAGGGACAGACCCAGGTCGTACAGCTTCACCTTCACCTCGTCGATCGACTTCTGGCCGAAGTTCCGGATGTCGAGCAGATCCGACTCGGTACGACCCACCAGTTCGCCGACGGTGTGCACACCCTCGCGCTTGAGGCAGTTGTACGAGCGAACGCTCATCTCCAGATCCTCGATCGGCAGGCTGAAAGCGGCGATGTGATCGGCCTCGGCAGGCGACGGTCCGATCTCAATGCCCTCGGCCTCGACGTTGAGCTCGCGAGCCAGGCCGAAGAGTTCGACCAGGGTCTTACCGGCCGACGCCAGGGCGTCGCGCGCGGTGATGGAGTTCTTGGTCTCCACGTCGAGCACCAGCCGATCGAAGTCGGTGCGCTGCTCAACACGGGTGGCCTCGACCTTGTAAGTCACCTTCAGGACCGGCGAGTAGATCGAGTCGACCGGGATGCGGCCGATCTCGGCGCCGGAAGCCTTGTTCTGCACGGCCGGCACATAGCCGCGGCCCCGCTCGACGACGAGCTCAATCTCGAGCTTGCCCTTGTCGTTGAGGGTCGCAATGTGCAGATCCGGGTTGTGCACCTCGACACCGGCCGGCGGCACGATATCGGCACCGGTGACAGCACCCGGACCTTGCTTGCGGACGTACATGGTGACCGGCTCGTCCTCTTCCGAGCTGACCACGAGGCCCTTGAGGTTCAGAATGATGTCGGTGACATCTTCCTTCACTCCGGGGACGGTGGTGAACTCGTGCAGGACACCATCGATGCGGATGCTGGTGACTGCCGCGCCCGGGATGGACGACAGCAGCGTGCGCCGCAGCGAGTTGCCCAGGGTGTAGCCGAAGCCCGGCTCGAGCGGTTCGATGACGAACTTCGAACGGTCCTCGGCGATGACCTCTTCGGACAGAGTGGGTCGCTGTGAAATGAGCATTGGTGTGTACTTCTCCTTTTTGCCATCCGCTATATGACGGCGACGGGATTGAGACGAAACGGCGTGGGCCGCTTCGCAATCGAACGTCGGTTCGATTACTTGCTGTAGTACTCGACGATCAGCTGCTCGGTGAGCGGCACGTCGATCTGAGCGCGCTCGGGCACATTGTGCACGAGGATGCGCAGGGACGACGGAACCACCTGAAGCCACGCCGGAACGGGGCGGTCACCGATGGTCTCGGCGGCGATCTGCAGCGGCACGGTGTTCAGCGACTTCGGCTTGACGTCGATGATGTCGTACTGGCTGACGCGGTAGCTGGGAACGTCCACCGAGTGGCCGTTGACGGTGAAGTGACCGTGGGTCACCAGCTGGCGAGCCTGTCGACGCGTGCGGGCCAGGCCGGCACGGTAGACGACGTTGTCCAGACGGGTTTCCAGGATCTTCAGCAATTCGTCACCGGTCTTACCCGAGCGGCGGTTGGCCTCCTCGTAGTAACGACGGAACTGCTTCTCCATGACGCCGTAGGTGAAGCGAGCCTTCTGCTTCTCCTGCAGCTGGAGCAGGTACTCGGTCTCCTTGATCCGCGCGCGGCCGTGCTGGCCGGGCGGGTACGGACGACGTTCGTACGCCTGGTCTCCACCAATCAGGTCGACGCGAAGACGACGGGATTTCTTAGTTGCGGGGCCGGTATAACGAGCCATATCTAATTCTTTCCTTTCCCGCTAGACCCGGCGCCGCTTGGGCGGACGGCAGCCGTTATGCGGCTGCGGGGTCACGTCGGAGATGGTGCCGACCTCAAGGCCGGCTGCCTGCAGCGAACGGATGGCGGTCTCACGACCAGAGCCCGGGCCCTTGACGAAGACGTCGACCTTCTTGACGCCGTTCTCCATGGCCTTGCGGGCCGCGTTCTCGGCAGCGAGCTGCGCGGCGAACGGGGTGCTCTTACGCGATCCCTTGAAGCCGACGTGGCCGGAGCTTGCCCAGCTCAGCACGTTGCCTTCGGGATCGGTGATCGAGACGATCGTATTGTTGAACGTGGACTTGATGTGTGCCTGACCGTGCGGGACGTTCTTCTTATCGCGACGGCGAGTGCCCTTCTTCGGGCCGGCACTGCGTGACTTGGGGGGCATTACTTCTTCTTCCCGGCGATGGTCTTCTTCGGGCCCTTACGAGTGCGGGCATTGGTCTTGGTGCGCTGACCGTGGACCGGCATGCCACGACGGTGGCGCAGACCCTGGTAGCAACCGATCTCGATCTTGCGACGGATGTCGGCCTGCACCTCGCGGCGCAGATCACCTTCGACCTTGACCGAGGCTTCGATGTATTCACGGAGCTTGCTGACATCAGCGTCCGTGAGGTCCTTGGCCCGCAGGTCGGGGCTGAGCCCGGTACCGGCAAGGATCTCCTTGGAGGTGGTACGACCCACTCCATAGATGTACGTCAGCGCGATCTCCAGCCGCTTTTCGCGGGGGAGATCGACACCAGCAACACGTGCCATGTGGCGTTTCCTTTGATTGTCAGAGGTCTGCTCCCAGTCCGTCCCGACTCTGCGTCGGGCCCCGGCCTCTGTCCGGGGGTCGGCGGATGCTCGTCTGCGTCCGCTGGTGCTAGGAGTTCATCGGTGGTGACGATATTCAGTTGGGGTTTTCTTCAAGCGGACCTGAAGAAGGGCGCAGATCAGCCCTGACGCTGCTTGTGACGCAGGTTTTCGCAGATCACCATGACTCGTCCGTTACGACGGATCACCTTGCACTTCTCGCAGATCGGCTTGACGCTGGGGTTGACCTTCACGTCAGCTTCTCCTTATTCACTTACCGGACGCGTGCTCGGCCCGGGTGGCCTACTTGTAGCGGTAGACGATCCGACCGCGGTCGAGGTCGTAGGGCGAGAGCTCTACGACGACACGATCCTCCGGCAGGATGCGGATGTAGTGCTGCCGCATCTTGCCGCTGATGTGGGCGAGTACCTTGTGGCCGTTCTCCAGCTCAATGCGAAACATCGCATTGGGCAGGGGTTCGACAACGCGACCCTCAACCTCAATGGCTCCTTCTTTCTTAGCCATATCCTCCGCGATCCTGGTCGGCGCCCTTCGGCGACTCCCGGTTGAATCATTGTTTTTCCGCTACGGTCGGTACATCGGCGCTGCCCCACCCGTTCCGTCACCGCTGAATCTGGCGACGGAGCCGGGCATGCGTGGACTCCGCCATGCACCAAGGGTCCATAGTACGCGGACGAGAGCCTGGGGCCAAACCGCTGGTCCGCCGCGACCTGGACCGCGCGCGACCTGGGCCGAACTGGGACAAATAGGGCGCCGTAGGCACCCAGTCCATCGGCGTGCGAGTTCACCGCCGTGCCACACTGGACGTATGCGCGCATTCCTGATCCGCACGGTCTTCACTGCTTTCGCCCTGTGGGTGGCCGTCGAACTGGTCCCCGGCCTCACCTTCGACTTCGGCAATCTGACCAGCTTCTGGGCGAAGCTCGGTGTGGTGCTGCTGATCGCCGCAGTCTTCGGCCTGGTGAACGC
>NZ_JBAQWU010000029.1:0-3592 GCF_049299075.1 Gordonia sp. (in: high G+C Gram-positive bacteria) | reverse complement strand
TCCAAAGTGATCACCCTCCAATCGTCGGCAGAGTGTCCACTTTTCGAGCGCCGTTAGTGTTCAGTTTTCAAGCGCCGTCGACAAAATGTGTCGACTGACTTACGATGGTCGGGAACTCCGGAGAATTCGAGGCCGCCGGTGCAGTGTGACTCCGCTCTGCTCACCTGCGCGCACCGAGTTCCCATCTGTCACCAGGAAGCTCAGGGATCGAACTCATGACAACAGCGCAGCCGAAGACACGCATGCAACGATCCAGGCTCTTCCGCCTGATCGTCGCAGTGGTGGTCACCATCCCGCTCGTCCTCGCGGCAATCTACATGTGGGCGCTCTGGGATCCGACCAAGAAGGTCGACCAGATGCCGGTGGCGATCGTGAACAGCGACGTCGGCTACGGCGACGGCCCGGACAAGCTGCAGGCCGGTCAGGGGGTGGCCGACTCGCTGCTGGAGAGCGGCTCCCTGGGCTTTGTTCAGGTCGACCAACAGAAGGCCTATCAGGGTCTGCGGTCGGGCGATTACTACTTCGTCATTGAGATACCCGAAGACTTCAGTCAGACGCTCGGCACCATCGCCACCGTGGCAGAGGCGCCGGCCCTGATCTCGGTGACCTTCAACGACTACAACACGCTGAAGGCCTCGTCGATCGGCGGTTCGGCAATGGAGAAGATCCACCAGTCGGTCCTCAAGGGCGTCGCGAAAACCACGGTCGGCGGACTGGTTGAGGGTGTGCAGTCGCTCGGGGACGGACTGCGGACCGCGTCCGAGGGTGCCGGTCAGCTTTCCGAAGGCGCCCAGACGCTATCCGATGGCGTCAACAATGACCTCGCTCCCGGTGTGGGCCGCGCGCGGGACGGCAGCGCTAAGGTTGCCGACGGCGCCAACCAGCTTGCGGAGGGTCTGGTCACCCTGCAGGGCGGCACCGACAAGCTCGGCGACGGCGCCACCCAGGTGGCAGACGGTATCGAGCGTCTTGCCGGCCAGCTGCCGCTGGCCGACCTGCAGCGGCTGATCGCCCAGGCGCAGGCAGCGCTGCCGAACGCGAAGCAGTTGGACACCGTTGCTGAACTCGTCACCGGGCTGCAGGCACTGCAGGCCGGTAGTCGGCAGATCGCCAATGAACTGACCGATCCGAACGCGCAGTACCGCAGTGGCGTCAACCGGCTGGTCGAAGGCAGCAGTCAACTTCAGCAGGGCTCTGCCGAACTGGCCACCGGTATGGTCCAGCTCGATGAGGGTGTGGGCCGACTGTCCGACGGTGCCACCAAGCTCCGTGACGGCGCAGGCCGGCTCGACCAGGGCCTTTCCGATGGTGCTGAGAAGGCCCCGGACTTCGGCAACCAAGACGAGCGGATCACGCTGGCCCAGTTGATCTCCACGCCCGTCGCCAAGGAGACCAAGTATGTGGCGCAGGCCCAGTTCATGGGCCCGGGTGCGGCGACGACGCTGCTGATCATCGCGGTCTTCCTGCTGCCGATCGCGGTGTTCATGAGCTTCCGCGGACACCGCTTCCTCACCGACGACGAGAGCCCACGCACCATCGGCGACATCGCCCGTCGTGGCGCGGCAGTGTGCGGCGTCAGCCTGCTCGCCGTCTTGGTTGCTGGCATCGGCATTTGGCTTGCGCTCGATCCGTCGCCGGACCCGGTCCACCTCTGGCAGGTGGTGTTGATCTCGGCGGCAGCCACGGTGATGAACGTGGCCCTACTGTCGATACTGTTCACGGCCTTCGGCTATATCGTCGGCAGCATCACAGCGTTGTCCGCCTTGATGTTGCAGTTGTTCTCCTACGGCGGGATCTGGATGATTCAGACAGTCCCGGCGCCCTTCCAGTGGCTGCACTGGATCTCCCCGATGACACTGGTGCAGCACGGCTATACGGCGGCGTTCAACGGCGTCGCCGGCTTCTGGCCGTCGTTCGTCACGCTGCTCATCATCGGGGTGGCCGGTGCAGCGGTGACCGCGGCCGTGCTGCGCTTCCAGCGCACGCGGACCGGGCCGGCCACGCCGCCCGATAGCCAGGCGCACACCGAGGTACTGGTTCCGGCGACGTAGGCCGCGGCGGCAGCAGATGCGTGTTGACGTGTACGGCAAGGTCTTTGTGGTGACCGGTGCGGGAAACGGCATCGGTCGCCGCGTGGCCCTGGAACTGCTCCGCCGCGGCGGGCGGGTGGCCGCCGCCGACCTAGACCAGACCGGTCTGGCCGATATGGCACAGGAGGCTGGTGCGGGAGATCGGCTGACCCTGCACCTGCTCAATGTGGCCGACACCGAAGCCGTCGCGCTGCTGCCCGGCCAGGTGCTGGCCGCACACGGACACGTCGACGGTCTATTCAACATCGCCGGAATCGCACAAAACTTCGAACCCGCCGGCGGTATAGAGCGCGCGCGGTTGCGGCAGATCGTCGACATCAACTTCTACGGGACCGTCGATCTGACCCGCGCGTTTCTGCCCCTGCTGCAGGAGCGCCCGGCCGGGGGTGTCGTGATGCTGACGGCCAGCCTCGCGGCGATGGTTCCGGTGCCGGGGGCGGCGATCTACGGCGCATCGAAGGCGGCGGTCGCGCAGTTCGGGTACGGTCTCGCCCAGGATTTGCGCAATGCCAAGTCGAAGGTGACGGTGACGACGGTGCTGCCGGGCACCATCTGGACCGATCTGGTGCGGGCGAGTGCGGTGACTCTGGGCACGCCCGAAGCCGTCGCGAAAGCCTTCGCGATGCCCGCCGATAAGGCGGCGCACCGGATGATCGAGGCGACCCTGCGTGGTCGGCGGCGCGCAGTGATCGGCAAGGACGCCCACGTGTACGACTTCTTGGGCCGCATCAGTCCGGCACTGGCCGAGCGGGTTTCTTACCTGCAGGTGGCGAGTTTCGTCTACCGCGAACGCCGATAGTTCACGTCCACACGGCGAAGCCGATCGCCGCGGCCACGATCAGCCCGGTCAGCGCCCAGATCGGCCACGGACCGGGGAGCGGGCCGCCGCGGTCCAGGGCCCGGTTCACCTCGTTCCAGCGCAACACGCCGACGATCGCGGTCAGCGCGCCGATCGCCAGCAGGGTGATGCCGAGGATGCTCCGGGCGGCGGGGCTACCCCACGGATCAAGCAGGTGCAGCACGACGATCCCGGCGGCGATCAACCCCAGCGACAGCCGCAGCCATGCCAGCATCGTGCGCTCGGCGGCGAGGGTGAACCGGGCGTCGACGGCGCCGGGCACCAGCGGTTCGGCGGCCCGCAGATCGGGGCCGTCGGGACCATCGTCGGCGCTCATCGGATGCTCTGGAGTGGTCATCGGCGGCGGCCCTTCTAGTCGAGACTGAGCAGCACCTTGGTGGCGCGTCGCTCGTCCATTGCACGGTAGCCTTCGGCCGCCTCGGCCAGGGGCACGGTGTGGTCGAAAACGAGGCCGGGGTCGATCTGGTCGGTCATGATCAGCTCGATCAGCTCTGGCAGAAAACGCCGCACCGGTGCGGGACCACCGTGCAGGTGCACGGTGGCCAGGAAGAGGTCTAAACCGTCGAGTTCCACGCCGTGCGAGACGCCGACGAAGCCGACGTGACCACCGGGCCGGGTCGCGCCGATGGCCTGCGTCATGGCC
>NZ_JBAQWU010000028.1:0-10642 GCF_049299075.1 Gordonia sp. (in: high G+C Gram-positive bacteria) | reverse complement strand
CTTCGATCCCGAAGCGCTCCGCCAGTTCGGCGGACACCGTTGCGCTGCGCGGCGACAGCCGCACCACCGGGGGATCTTCGGAGGTGCATAACCCCTCCACGATCGCGCGGGTGATGCGGCCGACGCCGATAAATCCGATACGCATTCCGCGATTGTCGCGCAGGGCACGGCAAGGAGGGAATCCCCCCGAGAATCAGCCGAGCGAGGCCTTCTCTGCACCGATAGTGGTGGAGCCTCCATGGCCGGTGTGCACGACGGTGTCGTCGGGTAGACCGTACAGGCGCGCGCGGATCGAGTCTTCGAGTAGTTCGCGACTGGAGAACGACCGCCCAGTGGCACCGGGACCACCGTGGAACAGGGTGTCGCCGGTGAAGAGGACACCCAGTTCCGGCGCGTACAGGCAGACGCCCCCGGGCGCGTGGCCCGGGGTGTGAATGACGGTGAGGGTGGTCCCGCCGACTTCGATCTCCTGACCGTCGGTCAGGTCGCCGTCCCAGGCCCGACCCGGGTGCGTCAGCTCCCAGAGCGGCGCGTCGGCGGGGTGCAGCCAGATCGGCGCACCGGTGGCCTCGGCCAGTTCCGGCGCGTAGCGGACGTGGTCGTCGTGCGCGTGGGTGCACACGATCGCGGTGACCGTGCGACCGTCCACGACAGCGAGGATGTCGGCGACCGAGTGCGGGGCGTCGAGCACGATGCATTCGTGGTCGTCGCCGATCACCCACACGTTGTTGTCGACGTCGAAGGTCTCCCCGTCCAGGCTGAACGTGCCCGAGGTGACCGCGTGGTCGATGCGTGCCGACACTAGAGGACCACCACTGAGCGCAGCACGTCACCGCGGTGCATTTTCTCGAAGGCTGCCTCGACGTCGTCGATGCCGATGCGCTCGGTGACGAAGGCGTCCAGGTCCAGCCGGCCGTCGCGGTAGAGGTCGACCAACATCGGGAAGTCTTTGCTGGGCAGGCAGTCACCGTACCAGGAGGATTTGAGTTGACCGCCGCGGCCGAAGACGTCGATCAACGGAATATCGGGGAGCTTCATCTCCGGGTTCGGCACGCCGACCAGCACCACGGTGCCGGCCAGGTCGCGGGCGTAGAAGGCCTGCTTCCAGGTCTCCGGGCGGCCCACCGCGTCCACTACGACGTCGGCGCCTTCGGCACCCGGATAGTACTTGTCGCAGATCTCCGCGATGGCCTCGATCGGATCGACCTTTGACGAATCCACGACGTGGGTGGCACCCAGCTTCTTGGCGGCGTCAAGCTTCTTGGCATCAATGTCGACGGCGATGATCGGCATCGAACCGGCCAGCGCCGCACCGGCGACGGCTGCCACACCCACACCGCCGCAGCCGATCACCGCGACGGACTTGCCGCGCCCGGCCTCGCCGGTGTTGATGGCCGCGCCCAGACCGGCCATCACCCCGCAGCCGAGCAGACCGGCGGCAGCCGGATCGGCTTCGGGATCTACTTTGGTGCACTGGCCGGCGGCCACCAGGGTCTTCTCGATGAAGGCGCCGATGCCCAGGGCGGGGCTGAGCTCAGTACCGGCGCCCTCGCCGTCGGCGATGGTCATCTTCTGGTCGGCGTTCTTGGAGTCGAAGCAGTACTTCGGCTCGCCGCGCTTGCAGGCCCGGCACTCGCCGCAGACGGCGCGCCAGTTCAGCACGACGAAATCACCCGGGGCCACCTCGGTGACACCCTCGCCGACCGATTCGACGATGCCTGCGGCCTCGTGGCCAAGCAGGAACGGGAACTCGTCGTTGATGCCGCCCTCGCGGTAGTGCAGGTCGGTGTGGCAGACACCGCACGTCGCGATCTGCACGACTGCCTCACCCGGACCGGGGTCGGGCACGGTGATGTTCACCGTCTCCACCAGTGCACCCTTGGCCCGGGCGATGACACCCTTGACGATCTGACTCATGCTGTACTCCTCCTATTGGGACCGGGATCCGGTGTCAGCCTTCGACGGCGTCGCGGATCTTGTTCTCCGAATGCTTGACCGCCTGCTCGGCGAACGGGCCCATCAGCGGGCTGAGGAGCTTACCGGCCAGACCACCGGGCAGCGTGTAGGTGAACACCACGGCCAGCGTGGTGGTGCCGGCCTCGGCGCCGTCGGCCGTGCGCCAGGTGGTGCTCGCCCCGAAACCGCTGGTGGATACCAACTCGATCAGCTCGTTCTCCACCCAATCGGTGCACTTCAACGTCGATTTGAGTTCCTTCGGACCCACCTTGAGCGCCGTCTCGAAGGTCGCTCCGGCCCCCGACGTCTGGTCGGTCAGCGGCTGGAACCGGCTCACCCCGAAAAAGTAGTCGGGGACATTGTGGTAGTCGTTGATGTACGCGAAAACCTGCTCACGCGGGGCCTTGATAACTGCTTCGTGCTTGACTTCGCCCATAACTTTTCCCCTCTACGCGGCTCGGTCAGTGCCGAACCAGCCAATCTGCGCGCCGGCTGACGTGCGTTAGTCAAGAATCGTATCCCGGCCCGCGCAGCGGCTCAGGAACGCCCGGAGCACCGGTCGTAGCTTCCGCCGAATCGGTCTCCGCCAGCGCAACGTTCGGCGCCGTGTGCTCAGTCCAACCACTACCGTCCCAGTAGCGCTGTATTGAGGCGTTCTCTGTGTCTGGATACCATCCAGCCGGAACTGCGCTTGGCGGCGGCGGAACCGATCGGTCCGCTTCCGGAACTGATTCCCGCTCAGTCCTCCGAGCCCCAGCGGAATTGACGGCCGCCGCGAACTCGCGCGCTGCTGACTCCTGTTTCTTCGCGTTCCCTTCGACGACTAGCGATTGCCCGTCCGCGAGTGCGACCGTAATGAAAACCTTGGTCTTATCCTTTTTCGCCGCGAGCGCAAACACCCCAACCGCTAATATGCGTGTTGCGGTGAGGCGCGAGTTGGGCGCACCAAGTTCAACAACTGCCTGCGCGCCAGCGATGGGAAAAGTTCTCCCCTCAAAGGAGAGCGTCCGTGCCTTCGAACTCAGTTTCAGGCCATTGAATTGCGCTTCGGCTAGGGCAGTACGGCGTGCCTGACTCGCTTCCGAAGCGGCGTTCCGGCGTGCCTGCTCTGCATTGGCCGTCGCCTCCTGCATCACTTGGCGAAATGTCGGCTTCGGTGGCGGCTCAGAAGTGACGACGACAGCAAACGGGACCGCACCGAGCACCTCGTCGAGGATGTCCCGGTGGTGTGTTCCCGTGTGTTCGACCGTCCAATCAACATCTGTCTCACCCGGGCCTGCCTCACGAATACCTGCGGTAACCCGAGCTCCCCAGCGATTCTTTCGGATCGCCCGCGGCACATCCGCGATAAGCGGGTTCGCACCGTCGACGATCGTTGCTTTCATCGGCTGCGCAAACGCCTCCCACACTGCCCGATGCACGTCACCGAAGGACGCCGCGATTCTCGTAGTGAAGTTCTCTGTCGTCGACATCCCCATGCCGCTGAGGCTATCGCTTTGCGGTCGGCACACGCCGCGATCTACACATATGCGACAGCGCCCCACACCGAGTGGTGCGGGGCGCTGTCATCTCCCCTTGACCCTTCGACAAGCTCAGGGAGCAAGCGGGGCTCAGGGAGCAAGCGGGGCTCGGGGAGCACGAGGGCTCACCGATCAAGCGGGCTCGGGGAGCGGATTCAGGCGGTCTCGGTGATCGGGCGGTCGACCCAGCTCATCAGATCGCGCAGGGCCTTGCCGGTGACCTCGATCGGGTGCTCGGCGTTCTCCTTGCGCAGGGCCTCGAGCTGCTTGTTGCCGCCCTCGACGTTGGCGACGAGCTGCTTGACAAAGGTGCCGTCCTGGATGTCGGACAGGATCTCCTTCATCCGCTCCTTGGTGCCGGCGTCGATCACGCGCGGACCGGACAGGTAGCCGCCGAACTCCGCGGTGTCCGACACCGAGTAGTTCATCCGGGCGATGCCGCCCTCGTACATCAGGTCGACGATCAGCTTGAGCTCGTGCAGGCACTCGAAGTAGGCCATCTCCGGCTCGTAGCCGGCCTCAACGAGAACCTCGAAACCGGTCTTGACCAGTTCTTCGGTGCCGCCGCACAGCACGGCCTGCTCACCGAACAGGTCGGTCTCGGTCTCTTCTTTGAAGTCGGTCTTCAGGACGCCGGCGCGGGTGCCGCCGATGGCCTTGGCGTAGCTGAGCGCCAGCGCCTGACCGTTCCCGGTCGGATCCTGGTGCACGGCGATCAGCGCAGGCACACCCTTGCCGTCGACGAACTGACGACGGACCAGGTGGCCGGGGCCCTTGGGCGCCACCATGGCGACGGTGACGTTGGCCGGGGGCTTGATCAGACCGAAGTGGATGTTCAGACCGTGGCCGAAGAACAGGGCGTCGCCCTCGTTGAGGTTCGGCTCGATGTCTTCGGTGAAGATCGCGGCCTGGCTGGTGTCCGGGGCCAGCAGCATGATCACATCGGCCCATTCGGCGGCCTTCGCCGCGGTCATGACCGTCAGACCCTGCTCCTGCGCCTTGGCGCGCGACGCCGAGCCCTCACGCAGGCCGATGGCGACCTCGACGCCCGAATCGCGCAGCGACAGCGAGTGGGCATGGCCCTGGCTGCCGTAGCCGATCACGGCGACCTTCTTGCCCTGGATGATCGACAGGTCTGCGTCGTCGTCGTAGAACTTCTCGACTGCCACGGTAATTCCCTTCGTGTACCCCACCGGTGCGGTGGCGGCGTTGCTGGTTGTGTGTTGTTAGGTATTGATTGTTGCGTCAGCGGTGAGCCGACATGCTCTTGGGTCCCCGTCCGAGGGTGACACCGCCCGACTGGGCGATCTCCCGGATCCCGTACGGGTCGAGCATGCGCAGCAGCGCTTCGAGCTTGTCCGAGGTGCCGGTGGCTTCCACCGTCACCGACTCCGGCGCCACGTCGATGACCTTGGCCCGGAACAGGTTCACCACATCGACGATTTCGGCGCGGTTGGTCGCATCCGAGCGCACCTTGATCAGCATCAGCTCGCGGGACACCGAGTTCTCCGGGTCCTGCTCGACGATCTTGATGACGTTGATCAGCTTGTTGAGCTGCTTGGTCACCTGCTCGAGCGGGAAGTCGTCGACTGCGACCATGATCGTCATTCGCGACATGCCCTTGAGCTCCGTCGGGCCCACCGCCAACGATTCGATGTTGAAACCGCGACGCGAAAACAGGCTCGCCACGCGGGCCAGCACGCCCGGCCGGTCCTCGACCAGCACGCTCAGCGTATGAGTGCTCATGAACGGGTCACTCCCCTTCCGGCGCGTCGTCACGCGGACGCAGCATCGTGTCGTGAATGTCGGCCGGCGTGTCGCCGGCGGACTCGTCGTCGTCGAACAGCGGCCGGATGTCCCGGGCCGCCATGATCTCATCGTTACCGCAGCCTGAGGCGACCATCGGCCACACCTGGGCGTCCTTGCCGACGATGAAGTCGATCAGGACCGGGCGGTCGTTGATCTCGCGTGCTTTGGCGATGGCCGCGGCGACGTCCTCTTCGCGGTCGACGCGCATGGCGACGCAGCCGAGTGCCTCGCCGAGCTTCACGAAGTCCGGGATCATCTTCGAGTGCGTCGAAAGATCGGTACTCGAGTAGCGCTGGTCGTAGAACAGGGTCTGCCACTGGCGGACCATACCCAGATTGCCGTTGTTGATCAGTGCGACCTTGATCGGAATCCCCTCGATCGCACAGGTGGCCAGCTCCTGATTGGTCATCTGGAAGCAGCCGTCGCCGTCGATCGCCCAGACTTCCTTCTCCGGCGCGGCGGCTTTGGCGCCCATCGCTGCCGGGATGGAGTACCCCATGGTGCCCAGACCGCCGGAGTTCAGCCAGGTGCGCGGCTTCTCGTACTTGACGAACTGCGCCGCCCACATCTGGTGCTGGCCGACACCGGCGCAGTACACCGCGTCCGGGCCGGCCGCCTTACCGAGTTCGGAGATGACGAACTCCGGTGAGAGCGAACCGTCGGACTGCTTGTCGTAGCTCAGCGGGTAGGTGTCACGCAGGCCCGACAGGTATTTCCACCACGGAGCCAGGTCGGCACGCGTCCCGCCGGCGGCCACGTCGTTGCGCAGTTCCTCAATGAAGTCGAGGATCACGTTCCGGGCGTCGCCGACGATCGGCACGTCCACGGTGCGGTTCTTACCGATCTCGGCCGGATCGATATCGGCATGGATCACCTTGGCGTCGGGCGCGAAGGAATCGAGTCGACCGGTGACCCGATCGTCGAACCGGGCGCCGAGGGTGATCAGCAGATCGCTGCGCTGCAGCGCGCCGACAGCGCCGACCGCGCCGTGCATGCCGGGCATCCCCATGTGCAGGTCGTGGCTGTCGGGGAACGCGCCACGCGCCATCAACGTGGTGACGACGGGAATGCCCGTCAGCTCAGCCAGCTCCAGGAGTTCAGCCGAGGCCTCGGCCTTGATCACCCCGCCGCCGACGTAGAGCACCGGACGACGGGCCTGCGCGATCATGCGTGCGGCCTCGCGGACCTGCTTACCGTGCGGCTTGGTCACCGGACGGTAGCCGGGCAGGTCGAACTGCGGGGGCCAGGAGAACGTCGTCTGGGCCTGCAGGACATCCTTCGGGATATCGACGAGGACGGCGCCAGGACGACCGGACTCGGCGATATAAAAGGCCTCGGCGATGACGCGCGGGATATCCGCGGCCACGCTGACCAGGAAGTTGTGCTTGGTGATCGGCATGGTGATGCCGGAGATGTCTGCCTCCTGGAAGGCGTCGGTGCCGATCAACGCGCGGCCCACCTGGCCGGTGATGGCGACGACCGGGACCGAGTCCATCTGCGCGTCGGCCAGCGGGGTCACCAGGTTGGTGGCACCCGGTCCGGAGGTGGCCATCATGACGCCAGCCTTGCCCGCGACCTGCGCATAGCCGGTCGCGGCGTGGCCGGCACCCTGCTCATGGCGAACCAGGATGTGCCGGACCTTCTGCGAATCGAGCAGCGGATCGTATACCGGGAGGACTGCACCGCCGGGGATACCGAAAACGGTCTCGACGCCGAGCTCTTCAAGAGTTCGGACAACGGACTGGGCGCCGGTGACGCGCTCGGGGGCCACAGTGTGGCCCGAGCGCAGGGAATCGGTGGACGGCGACTGCGACCGAGTCGACCCGGGGGCTGTTGGAGTGCTCACTGCACGATCCTCATCCTGGTAGTCCTGACAAGAAAAAACCCCCGACAGCGTGTGCTGTGCGAGGGGCGCGTCGATGAAGTTCGAAAGGTCTGCGAAGTGACCGATCAGGCGTTGACGCGCCGACCGATTACTACGAGAAGTTTCGTGTTCATCACCGTCATAAAGTAAGGCAGCAGTCCGCGCCGCGTCAAATCGACTTGATCGGTTTCCCGCCGCTTGGCTCGCCCAGGACATCGGGTGCCACAATGGCAGTGTGTCCGTACCTGCCGCCACCCGCCCGAGCCAGGCCCCCGAGAGTGTCGCTTTCGTCATCTCCCGATTGGCCTATCTCACTGTTGTCGTCACCCTCGTGATCGCGGTGATGCTGCTGGGCGTCTCCCTCTGGTTCGGGTGGGTGTTGCTGCTGCCCTTCGCGCAGATCTGGTGGATCCGCCGCATCAAGACCGTCATCGACGACGATGGTCTGACCGCCGTGCACACCGTCGGCCAGACACGCGTCGAGTGGTCCGAGCTCGCCGGTCTGCAGTTCCCCAAGTGGAGCGCGGTGCGCGCCGTCCGACTCGACGGTGATCGGGTCGCCCTGCCCGCAGTGAGCTTTGACGACCTCCCCGTGCTCTCGTTGTACTCCGGTGGCCGCGTCCCCGATCCGTTCGCCGCCGAACGCGAAGCCCGCCAGGCCGAACGCGCCGCAAATGCCTGATCGCGTCGGCACGCAAAACTAGTCGTCAGGACAAACCCGCCGGCGTGGGCGACAATCGGGGCCATGCCCGCTACCACCGTGCTCGACCTCAACGACACCCTGCGTGAGCGCGACCTGCCCGCAGCGTCGGCAATTCTGCATCCACTGGCGCCGCAGGAGGCGGCCGCGCTGCTCGAGCAACTCTCCCCGCGCCGACGCACCATCGGCTTCCGACTCCTCCTCAAAGATCAGGCACTGGAAGTCTTCGATTCCTTGGACGCCGACAACCAAGCCGAACTGATCAGCGAGCTCGGCAGCGCCGAGGTGGCTGCTGCCTTCGACAACCTGGAGCCCGAGGATCGCGCCGAGCTGCTCGATGAGCTTCCTGCCAACGTCGCCAAACAACTGGTGCGCGCTTTGTCCCCCGAAGAGCGCGACCTCACCTCGGTTGTCCTGGGCTTCCCGCGCGGCTCGGTCGGCCGCCGGATGAGCCCGGAGTTCATTCACGGCTTCACCGACGACTCCGCCACCACGGTCCTAGACCGAGTGAAGGCCCGCGGGCATCAGGTGCAGTCGATCTACATTGTGCCGGTCCTCGACCGCGGTCGGCACCTCGTCGGCGTCGTCAGCTTGCGTGAACTGCTGCTGGCCGACCCGGAAGAACCGGTCGGCGGCTTCGCCAAGACCCCCATTTACGCGCACGCCCTCGACGATGCGGAGACCACCGCCGAGCGCTGCGTGGACCGCGGCATCTCAGCGATGCCGGTCGTCGACGCCGAAGACCGCCTCGTTGGCATTCTCACCCTCGACGACGCCATCGAGATCGTCGACGCCGCCCGCGATGTGGACGAGGCCCGCGCCGGCGCGCGTGAGCCACTGCGCGAGTCGTACCTGCTCGCTTCGGTCTTCGCGATCACTAAATCTCGCGTGGTCTGGTTGTTTGTGCTGGCGATCTCGGCGATCCTGACAGTCAACGTCCTGGAGATCTTCGAGGGCACGCTGGAGCAGAAGGTAGCGCTGGCCCTGTTCATCCCGCTGCTCACCGGCATCGGCGGCAACACCGGTTCGCAGGCGGCGACGACGGTGACCCGCGCCCTGGCCACCGGGGAGGTGCATCCGCGTGATGCCGCGCGGGTGGCGGGCAAGGAGATTCGCGTCGGCCTGACGATGGGTACGGCGCTCGGCGTCGTCGGTTTCGCGGTGGCCTCGTTGATCTACGGACTGGGCATCGGCTCGGTGATCGGGCTGACCATCATCTCGGTGTGCACGATGGCCGCCACCGTCGGCGGTCTGATGCCGCTGCTAGCCAAGCTGATTCGCGTCGATCCCGCCGTCTTCTCCACCCCGTTCATCTCGACGTTCTGCGATGCCACCGGACTGATCATCTACTTCATGATCGCCAAGGCCGTCCTCGGGATCTGAGCAAAGCCGGCGGCGCGTAAACTCAGAGCTGTACCAGGTTTCCGGCCCAGCCCGGCCGGGATCCCCTCCGAACTTGCAAGGACGAACAATGCCTGCCCTGCGGTCTCGCACCACCACTGTCGGCCGGGAGGCCGCCGGTGCCCGTTCCCTCTGGCGCGCCACCGGGATGACCGACGACGACTTCGGTAAGCCGATCGTCGCGATCTCCAACTCGTACACGCAGTTCGTGCCCGGGCACGTGCACCTCAAGAACGTCGGCGACATCGTCGCCGAGGCCATCACCAAGGCCGGTGGCGTGGCCCGCGAATTCCACACCATCGCCGTCGACGACGGCATCGCGATGGGCCACGGCGGCATGCTCTACTCACTGCCCAGCCGCGAGATCATCGCCGACTCGGTCGAGTACATGGTGAACGCGCACACCGCCGACGCCCTGGTCTGCATCTCGAACTGCGACAAGATCACCCCCGGCATGCTCAATGCCGCCCTCCGGCTGAACATCCCGACGGTCTTCGTCTCCGGCGGCCCGATGGAGGCTGGCACCTCGGTCGTCATCAACGGTGTGGTGCATCCGGGCTCGGACCTGGTCGACGCGATCATCGCCTCGGCGGACAGCAACGTCAACGACAAAGAGTTGCATGACGTCGAGACAGCGGCCTGCCCCACCTGCGGATCGTGCTCGGGCATGTTCACCGCGAACTCCATGAACTGCCTCACCGAGGCGCTGGGTCTGTCACTGCCAGGCAACGGCTCCACGCTGGCCACCCAGACCGCGCGCCGCGACCTGTTCACCCGGGCTGGCGAGCTGGTCGTCGACCTGGCCAACCGCTACTACCACGACGACGACGAGTCGGTGCTGCCGCGCAACGTCGCCACCCGCAAGGCCTTCGAGAATGCGATGACGCTCGATGTCGCCATGGGCGGATCCACCAACACCGTGCTGCACATCCTGGCCGCCGCGCAGGAGGCCGAAATCGATTTCGACCTGCACGCCATCGACGCCATTTCGCGGAACGTCCCGTGCCTGGCCAAGGTCGCCCCAAACTCCCCCGACTACTACATGGAGCATGTGCACCGGGCGGGCGGGATTCCGGCGATCCTCGGCGAGCTGAACCGCGCGGGTCTGTTGAACACCGACGTGCACCCGGTCCACGCACCGTCACTCGAGGCATACCTCGCCGACTGGGACATCCGCAGCGGCACCGCCACCGACCAGGCGCTCGAACTCTTCCACGCCGCGCCCGGCGGGGTGCGCACCACCCAGCCGTTCTCGACGTCGAATCGGTGGGAGTCATTGGACACCGATGCCGCCGGTGGCTGCATCCGGGACAAGGAGCACGCGTACACCGTCGAAGGCGGCCTATGCGTGCTGCACGGCAACATCGCCGAGGACGGCGCCGTCCTCAAGAC
>NZ_JBAQWU010000027.1:0-1562 GCF_049299075.1 Gordonia sp. (in: high G+C Gram-positive bacteria) | reverse complement strand
ATGGCCCGACGGGCGGCCCGGGTGATGGGCCCGGTGATGGCCCCGGTGACGGGCAGGGCGATGAGCCGGATCCAGTCGCTCCGGGTCGCCTCGACTTCTTCGCGGCCAGCCACCGAGTCGCCTACGGGTCGCGCCCTGCGGTGGTGGGGACCCTGCTGGATCGCTCCGGCGCCCCGCTGCCCGATCGCAGGCTCTCGCTGCTGATCCATACCGACGAGGGGTGGCGCGTCGTCGCTCGGGTGCGCACCGATGCTGCCGGTCAGGGTCGCGCCAAGACGCTGCCGGTGAATGGCCTCGCGCGCTACCGCTGGCGCACCCCAGGCGGCGTACGCAGTGCACCGTGGCGGATGCGGGTTCAGGCGGTGATCCGGGCCGAGGTCGACTCGTCGGGCGCCCTCGTGCTGCTGACAACCGGCGCCGCCCCGGGCGACACCGTGGAGATCTGGACGCGCCTCGGCGGGGAACGCACCCGGGTGGCCACTGCACCGGTGGCTCCGGGCGGCACGGTGCGGATCACCCTGCCCCCCGTGCGTCGCGACCGGGCCTATGTCGCGGTGCTGCTCCCGTCGCCCGATCACACCTCCGCACGCACCCGGTTCGTCATCCCGGGGACCGCCAAACCCGTTGCGCCGGAGCCCTCGGAGTGAGGATCGTTCCGACGTTACGCCCCGATTTTTCGGTTCTCCTGTGAACTGGATGCCGTGAGGAGTAAGTTCTGGGAGGTGCCAACCGTTCCCCAGCCACGGCGCGGCCGCCCCCCGAAGCACAGCAAGCCCCTCTTGCTAGACGTTGCCTCCCAGGCTCTGATCAAGCGCGGATATGCCAATCTGCGTTATCGAGATGTCGCCGAAGAGGCCGGGGTGCCGATCGCAAGCCTGCAACACTATTTCCCAAATTTGGCGACCCTGCGTCGCGAGGCCCTCATGCACCGAGTGCTTGCCGAGGCCAACGTGATCGAAGAGGTCGCCGAATCCATCCAGGACCCCTGGATCCGACTGTCCTATGTCATGGTCGAGTCGGTCGCTTTGGACCCCACCACCCGCCGCGAGGAGTGGCTCGTGTGGCTGGAGTTCTGGCGCGCCGCCGCCCATGACGCGGCCCTGCGTGAGCAGACCGATCACTCCCAGATGGAGTTCCGTGCGCTGATCGCGCGGACGATCGAGTACGGCGTGGAGGCCGGCGCGTTCCGCGCGGTGGCGGACCTCGCCGATATCTCGGCCGAGTTGCTGTTCCTGATCGACGGGATCGGTCTCCGGCTCGCCATCGAGGACAGCCAAGAGACGGCCGAATATGGACTGCGGATCATCGAGAACCGGCTCCGCACCCTCCTGGCGATCGACCCGTCCGCGCCGAGCTTCGAAGAAGTCGCGGGTCTAGGCGCTCGGGTCTGAGCCGGCTAGGCGCCGGCTCCCCCCTAGTCGGTGCCAGCTTTGGTGTCAGAGTCCCGCGTCAGTGTCCCGCGGCAGCGTGTGTGGCGCGGGGAAGAGCCTGTTGCCCGCGCGCGGAGAGCGCCGCGCCGACGATGCCTGCGGTGTTGCGCAACGCCGCAGGCACGATCGGGG
>NZ_JBAQWU010000026.1:0-4373 GCF_049299075.1 Gordonia sp. (in: high G+C Gram-positive bacteria) | reverse complement strand
GGATCAGCCAGCGCGGCGACGATGTGGTGGTCGAATTCTCCGCCGACGCGGTCTACGGCGGCCGCCAGGTGATCAGCTACCGGGAAGCTCCCGCCTCCGGCGCCGCCATCGCCTGGTACGTCCTGGTGGACGGCACCACGCAAATCAGCGTCGGCTGCCAGGCGGGTACCGGACCCGCGCCGATCGACCCGCCCTGCCAGGCAGCTGTCACCTCGATCTCGGTCAGAAGCTGATCCCGAGCTCCCGGAACACTCCCGGACCGTCTGGCACTCTGTCCGCTATGAACTCCGATCGGTCGGCCATGAGTCCGGCGGGAGCCATTCCGCCGCAGCGCGGCACCGGGGGCGCCGTCTGGGACGTGATCATGTGCGTGGTGATCATCGTGGCGCAGTGGGTGCTCACCATGATCGGTTCCGTCGCCACCGAAACGATTGCCCAGAAGGGGTACTTCGCCAGCGGCTGTGCCAGTGCAGCCGACTGCTCCAGGACCGTCAGTGACCTCGGCGTGCGTCTCGTCAGCGGGTCGGCACTGGTGCTGGGGATCGGGGTCATTGTCCTGCTGGCAATGGGTCTCAAACGCGGCAGGTGGGCGGCGCCGTCCGTATTCGGAGTCTTCGTCCTCCAGATGGTCCTACTCTTCCTCGGCTACTGGATGGCCGAGAACGGTTTCAGCATTCCAGGGTGATCGACGGCCGTCACGCGAATCAGCAGGCGATTCGGGCGATGATCTGGTCGGGTGCTTCCTCCGGGACTCCGCTCGACGTCACCGCGCTGAACGCGCGGTTCACCGATTTACTGCTGTTCCATCGAGTCGCCGTTGCCGACCACCCGCAGCTGGTTGCAGATGATTGACAACTCGATGCGACAACTTGCTGACTTCGCGCAGCTTCCGATCTAGCAGTCAGCTGAGCGTTTCCGGAGACCTCGCCCGTTAGGGAGCGGTGGCGGTAAGGGTGAGGCGGACGTCGTCGGCCACCTTCACGGTGCCCAGCATCAGGGAGAACGGCTTGATGGTGAAGTCGGTCTGCGTCACCACGGTCTCGGCGGAGAAGGTGGTGCCGTCGGCGGTCACCGTCAGCGGATGCGGTTTGGTGACGCCGTGAATAGTGAGGTCGCCGACCACCTGGTAGGTGTCGCCGTCGCGGGTCACGCCGGTGGAGCGGTAGGTGATGGTGGGGAACTTCTTGCCATCCAGCGATTTGAGGGCGTTGCTGCGCGCGATACCGGGTTCGGCGCCGGTCCACGGCGCCAGCCCGCCCTCACCTTTGCGCACCTCCAGCGAGTCCACGTCGACGGTCAGCTCCACCGACGTCGGGTGGCCGTCGTCGTCGACGTCGGCGGTGGCCTGCCACGAGTTCATCGCGATCGTCAGTTTGTGGCCGGTGCGGGCGGCGCGGCCTGCGGTGTCGGTGAAGAGCAGAAGCTCGCCCGCGTCGGCGTTCAGATTCCAGGTAGCTGTCATTCTCCCACCCTGGCATCCGGAAGCGACGCCGACCAGGGTCTTCGGTCATTTTGACCGGCACCGGCACATTCCCGTAACCTTCTCCGTTGGTGCTTGACCGTCGTCGCTTGATCGTCGTCGTCAGCCCCGGGTCCCTACCGGTCGCCGGGAATCAGCTGTGTCCAAGCCCATGACCGGCAGAAGCAAACGAACAGCGAGGACAACTGTGCCTACTTACACCCCGAAGGCCGGTGACGTCACCCGAGAGTGGCACGTCATCGACGCCCGCGACGTGGTGCTCGGCCGTCTCTCCGTGCAGGCCGCAAACCTGCTCCGCGGAAAGCACAAGCCGACGTACGCCCCCCACATGGACATGGGCGACTACGTCATCATCATCAACGCCGAGAAGGTCGCGATCAGCGGTAACAAGCTGACCGACAAGAAGATCTACCACCACTCGGGTCACCCGGGCGGCCTGAAGTCCCGCACCGTGGGCGAGGTTCTCGCCACGCGTCCGGATCGTCTGGTGGAGAAGTCCGTCAAGGGCATGCTCCCGAAGAACAAGCTCGGCGCTCAGATCGCCTCGAAGCTGAAGGTCTACGCCGGCCCGAATCATCCGCACGCGGCCCAGCGCCCCGTTCCCTTCGAGATCAAGCAGGTTTCCCAGTGACCAACGAGAACGTGAACAACGACGTCGAGGTCGTTGACGAAGAGGTCGTCCTGGAAGACGGCGCGTACACCACCGAGTCCGTCGAGGGCGAGACCGTCGAGGTCACCTCGCGCGGCCCGGTCGTCTTCGACATCCCGGTCCAGACCGTTGGCCGCCGCAAGGAAGCCATCGTCCGCGTCCGCGTGCTGCCGGGCAACGGCGAGTTCACGCTGAACGGCCGCACCCTGGAGGATTACTTCCCGAACAAGGTGCACCAGCAGATCGTCAAGTCGCCGCTGGTGACCGTCGAGCGTCCGGACGCCTTCAACATTCAGGCCAAGCTCGTCGGTGGTGGCCCCTCGGGCCAGGCCGGCGCCCTGCGTCTGGCCATCGCTCGCGCCCTGATCGAGGTCAGCCCCGAGGATCGCCCGATCCTCAAGAAGGCCGGCTTCCTGACCCGCGACGACCGCGCCGTGGAGCGTAAGAAGTACGGCCTGAAGAAGGCACGTAAGGCTTCGCAGTACAGCAAGCGCTAAATTGGCACGTCTTTTTGGCACCGACGGCGTCCGGGGCCGGGCCAACGACCAACTCACTGCAGAGTTGGCGTTGGGCCTGGCCTCGGCCGCCGTTGGCGTTTTGGGTGCCGACGCTGTTGCCGCTGATCATCGTCGACCTCGCGTGGTGGTCGGTCGTGACCCACGAGCCTCCGGGGAACTCCTGGAAGCCGCCCTGTGCGCTGGCCTGGCCGCCGCGGGCGCCGATGCGATCCGGGTCGGTGTGGTGCCGACCCCGGCGGTCGCTTTTCTCACCGCGGACTATGCCGCGGACTTCGGCGTGATGATCTCCGCCTCCCACAACCCCATGCCGGACAACGGCATCAAGTTCTTCGGGGTCGGCGGGCACAAGCTCGACGACGCTACCGAGGACGCTATCGAAGCTGCCATGTCCGGCGATCAGCCGCGTCCGGTCGGTGCCGCGGTCGGCCGCCTGATCGACGCCCCTGACGCAGTGCACCGCTACCTCGACCACCTCGTCGCCTCCGGTGGCGACCACCTCGAGGGCCTGACCATCGTCGTGGACTGCGCCAACGGCGCCGCCTCGCACATCGGCCCGCGCGCGTACGAGTCGGCCGGTGCCCGAGTCATCGCGATCCACGCCGAGCCCGACGGACTCAACATCAACGACGGCTGCGGCTCCACGCACCTGGGTAACCTGCAGGCCGCGGTGCTCGAGCACGGCGCCGACCTGGGCCTGGCCCACGACGGCGACGCCGACCGCTGCCTGGCCGTGGATTCCACCGGTGCGGTGGTCGACGGCGACCAGATCATGGCGATTCTGGCGCTGGCCATGCACGAGCGCGGCGCACTAAAAGACAATGTGCTGGTGGCGACCGTGATGAGCAATCTCGGTCTGCACTTGGCCATGGAGGCGGCCGGCATCGAGATCACGGTGACCGGGGTCGGCGACCGCTATGTGCTCGAAGAATTGCGTGCCGGACAGTACTCACTGGGCGGCGAACAGTCCGGCCACATCGTGATCCCGTCGGCCGGCACCACCGGCGACGGTGTGCTGACCGGGCTGCTGCTGGCCCGCCGCGTCGCCGAGACCGGTACGCGACTGGCCGATCTGGCAGCGGTGATGAACATCCTCCCGCAGGTGCTGATCAACGTGCCGGTGTCGGACAAGCATGAGGTCGCCCAGGCCGCCTCGGTGTCCGACGCCGTCGCGCAGGCGCAGACGCAATTGCAGGGCACCGGCCGAATCCTGCTGCGTCCGTCCGGTACCGAGCAGCTAGTGCGGGTGATGGTCGAGGCCACCACCGCCGCCGACGCTCAGTCGATCGCCGAACACGTCGCGAAGGTCGTCGCCGCGGTCTGACAGGTTACTCGGCGTGTCGTGGAACCAGAACCCAGTTTCGTGCGTCTAAGTACACATGAAGGACGTTCTCCGGCTGGACCCAGTCGCCCTCGGGCACCTCATTGCCCGACAATATGCGGTCGCCGACGCACTCGACCACTGCGCGGCAACGCTGGCTGGGACGCCGTGGGTCCACAATCAGGTGCACCGGGAGGCCGCGGCCGCCCTTGAAACGCGGCTCGGGCACCTCGCCGAGCGCTTATCGTCTGGCAGCTCCCGGGTCGCCGGACTGGCTCAGCAGATGACGGCGCAGGCCGCGGCGCTGACCGCCGCCGACGCCAACGGCGAGTGACATGCTCGACGACTTTCTGGCGCTGCTGCACCGATGGCGGATCCGCGGCGGGATCTGGTTCGACGACGATGAGG
>NZ_JBAQWU010000025.1:0-5930 GCF_049299075.1 Gordonia sp. (in: high G+C Gram-positive bacteria) | reverse complement strand
GGCCACTTCTGCGTGGACAGGGTCACCGCCTTCATCGCCAGGTCCGCATCCGAGGCGACCAGGATCCCGGAGTGCGCTGGTAACACGGTTCCGGGAGCCAGCACACACCCGACCACCGCCGACCCGGCGGGACGGACGTCGGCCAGCAGAGACGCCGTTTCCGGTGCGACGCCAGCGAGCAACTCGCTCGCCGACCACGGCGGGACCGCCACGACCACCGCGTCATACCGGACGGCATCATCGGCGGTGACCACACGGTAGTCACTGGTCTGCCGGTCGATGGCGACCACCGGCGCGCCGGTGTGAATCGTCGCCCCGCTCGCCGCCGCCAGTGCATCGACCAGGGTCCGGTAGCCACCGCGCAACGCACCGAACACCGGCCCGTCAACGCTGGCAGCGGCTGCGCTGACCGCAGTCACTGCCGCGGTCAGCGAGGGTGCACCCTCGGCGATGGCCTTGGCCAGTCCTCCGACGCTCTCCGATAGACCCAGATCATCGGCGCGCGCGGAATACACCCCGCCGAGCATCGGGTCGACGCTGCGGGCCACTACTTGGGCCCCGAACCGGTCGCGGACCAGCTCGCCGACCGACAATCCCGTACGCGGTAGCGTCCAAGGCCGTTGCGGCTCGGTCTCGATGTGCACTCGGGTCTGGGCGTCGATCAGGTCACCGAGTGCCGCGGCCGTGCACGGGATACCCATCACGGCCGGGGCCGGCAGCGGGTGCAGGCGCTCACCGGACCAGATCGCCGGACGCAGCGGTCCGGGCGCGACCACCTGATCGGCCAGACCGAGTTGGCGTACCAGCTCGATGGCTTCGCGGCGGCGGACAATGAACGCTTCGGCCCCCACGTCCATCGCCACGCCGTCGGTCGCGCCACTGTCGACGGTCCGGGTGCACAGCAGCCCCCCGGGGCGCTCGGCTGCCTCCCAGACATCCAGGTCAACAGCCGCGCCGAGGGCCGATCGCAGTGCGTAGGCGGCAGTGAGTCCGGAGACCCCGCCGCCGATCACCGCGACCCGGCCGCTCACAGCGTGTGGATCAGTTCGACCGCCCGGGTAATCGCGCTCGCCTCGGTATTCGGCAGCACGCCATGCCCAAGGTTGACGATGTGTCCGCGTGCCCCGGCGGCGACGGCGCGTTCGCCTTCGCCGAGAATGCGGCGCAGCTCGCGTTCGATCACCTCGTCGCCGGCCATCAGGGCCGTCGGATCGAGGTTGCCCTGAATGGCGACCGGACGAGCTGCCGGATCACCGCAGCCCGCGCGCTGCGCGGCAACGTCGAGCGGTATCCGCCAATCGACACCGATCACGTCCGCGCCGATCCGGGTCATTGCACCCAGCAGCTCCCCGGTGCCGACACCGAAGTGAATGCGCGGGACGCCGGAGTCGGCGACCTCAGCCAGGACGCGCGCCGAGTGCGGCGCCACATAGGCGAGATACTCGGCCTCCGACAGCGTCCCCGCCCACGAGTCGAACAACTGCACCGCGTCGACCCCGGCCGCGAGCTGCGCCTGCAGAAACCCGATCGTGATGTCAGTGAGCGCGCCCATCAGCTGGTGCCACAACTGCGGATCGGCCCGCATCATCGTCTTGGTGCGCTCGTAGGTGCGGCTCGGTCCGCCCTCAATCAGATATGACGCGAGCGTGAACGGCGCACCGGCGAAGCCGATGAGCGCGACAGTGTCGGGCAGCTCGCCCAGGAGCAGGTCGATGGCGGCGGTCACCGCGCCGACCTCGGCGCGGTCCAGCCGTGGGAGTGCCGCGACGTCGCTGGCGGTGCGCACCGGATGGGCGATCACTGGCCCAGTCCCGGCCACGATGTCCAGATCGATGCCGGCCGCCCGCAGCGGAACGACGATGTCGGAGAACAGGATCGCCGCATCGGTGTCGTGTCGGCGCACTGGCTGCAGAGTGATTTCGCAGACCAGCTCCGGGTCGAAGCAGGATTCCAGCATGCCGCGACTGGCCCGGATCTCCCGATACTCTGGCAGCGAGCGTCCAGCCTGCCGCATGAACCACACCGGCCGTCGCGCCGGGAGCTGTCCCGTCGCCGCCGCCACCAGAGGCATTCTGTCTGAATTCCGCCGCACCGCACTCATGCCCCCACCATGCCATGCGCTCCCGATAGGAGAAATCGGTACCGTCGGCGCGCCTAAGAACGACCTAAGAGTCTCCCCTCTAGTGTGACGCATGTGACTTCTGGAGCCCACCCCGAACCGGCGGATTTCACCGACGCCGTCGCCTCCCTGCACGAGGCTGTCGTGCGGCCGGAGATCGAGGTCGGCGCGATCCGCCCGCCGCAGCGGCTAGCACCGTACAGCTATGCCCTCGGTATCGAGGTGGCCCCGCCCGACATCAGCGATCCGGCACTGGTACCCACCGATTCGGCGGGCAGCGCGTTCGGCCGACTAGTCCTGCTCTACGACCCGGACGGCCAGGAGGCATGGAACGGCACCTTCCGGCTCGTCGCCTTCGTGCAGGCTGAGGTCGAAGCCGATCTGGCCGAGGATCCGCTGCTTCCCGAGGTCGCCTGGGAGTGGCTGGCCGAGGCGCTCGGCGTGCCGAAGGGCTCCACCGAATCCCTCCCTGCCCTGGGCAGCGACACACCCGCTGTGCTCGCACTTGGCGGCACGGTCACCGCGACCACCTCGGTCCGGTACGGCGATATCGCCGGCCCACCGCGCGCGCACCAACTGGAACTTCGCGCCTCGTGGACGGCCGGGAGCAGCGCCCTGGCCGGACACCTCGAAGCTTTCTGTGAGGTTCTGGCCAGCGCTGCCGGTCTCCCGCCCGTGGGCGTGGCCACCCTGGGCCGGCTCGCTCCGCAATGACCCTTCGACAAGCTCAGGGAGCAGTATGAGCTCAGGGAGCGACCCTTCGACAAGCTCAGGGAGCGGTATGAGCGCAGGGGGCGAGGTGGTCGAAGCGGTCATCACGCCACTGTTGACTCCCGCCGACGGGGTGCCGCTGGTGCTGAGCAGTCCGGACGACTTCGCCTGGGCCGCCGACCGAATCGCCGCCGGGACGGGACCGATCGCTATCGACACCGAGCGCGCGAGTGGATACCGCTATTCGCAGCGCGCGTATCTGATTCAGCTCAAGCGCGCCGATTCCGGCAGCTTCCTGATCGATCCAATCGAGCACCCGGACGCCCTGGGACCGCTGGTCGCGACGCTGACCGGACCGGAGTGGATTCTCCACGCGGCCGATCAGGACCTCCCGTGCCTGACTGAACTCGACTTCCAATGCACCGCCTTGTTCGACACTGAACTGGCTGGCCGACTGCTCAACCTGCCCAAGGTGAACCTGGCGGCCATGGTCGCCGAGTTCCTCCAGCTCGGGCTTGCCAAGGGCCACGGTGCCGCCGACTGGTCACATCGCCCACTGCCGGACGAGTGGCTGAACTATGCGGCCCTGGATGTCGAGGTCCTGGTGGAGCTGCGCAATGCCATGCGCGCCGCCCTCGACGAATCCGGCAAGCTGCCCTGGGCGGAGCAGGAGTTCGCCTACACACTGAGCAAGCCCGCGCCGGTCCCGCGCGCCGATCGATGGCGCCGGACCTCCAACATCCACACGCTGCGTACGCAGCGTCAACTCGCCATCGTCCGGGAGCTCTGGATCGCCCGCGAAGGGATCGCCGCCCGGCGCGACGTAGCGCCCGGCCGCGTCCTTCCTGATTCGGCGATCGTCACCGCCGCCGTGGCCGCCCCAGAAACCGAAGACGCGCTCACTCGGCTGCCGGTGTTCGGCGGTCCACGCCAACGCCGCCAGGCCACGACCTGGCTGCGGGCCGTCACCGTGGCCCGCCACCTCCCCGACGCCGAACTACCTCCACGCAAACAAGCCGCCACCGGTCCCCCGCCCATCAACCGGTGGGAACAGCGCAATCCTGAGGCGGCGCGCCGCGCACACGAAGTGCGGCCCACCGTCACAGAGATCGCCAAACGCCACGCGGTGCCGACCGAGAATCTGCTCGCCCCGGACGTGGTACGCACCCTCTGCTGGGAGGGTCTGCCGGACACCGGACCCGACGTTGTCGAGCAGTGGCTGGCCGACCATCAGAGCCGCCCGTGGCAGCGCGAGTTGACGGCCGAGCCGATCGCCGCGGCGCTCAGGCGAGCGTCGGATCCCCCGAAATCGTCGTAATCAGTTCGGCTGCGGTCAACCCGAAATCGGCGAGTAGCTCGTCGCGCGTCGCGTGTGTCGCGAACTGTTGCGGGATACCGAGCTGACGCACCGGGATGTCCACCCGAGCTGCCGACAGCGCCTCGTGCACCGCCGAACCGACGCCACCGTGCACGCCGCCGTCTTCCAGCGTCACCACCAACTGATGCTCACCAGAAAGCTTCACGATGGACTCGGCGACCGGGAACACCCATCGCGGATCGACGACGGTCGCCGCAATACCGATCGCCGCCAGACCCGCGGCCGTATCGATAGCGAGCTGCGCGAACGCACCGACGCCAACGATCAGCACTTGTGCCTCACCGCCCGGCCGGACGAGCACATCGACGCCATCATTCAACCGCTCAACGGCCAGAATCTCCTGCGGCACAGCCCCTTTGGAGAAGCGAAGCGCCGTCGGACCGTCGTTGACGTCGAGCGCCTCGGCGAGCTCTTCGCGCACGCGCACGCCGTCACGTGGGGACGCCACGCGCATCCCAGGAATGATCGACATTAGCGATAGATCCCACATGCCGTGGTGGCTCGGCCCGTCTGGGCCGGTGAGGCCCGCGCGATCGAGGACCACCGTCACCGGCAGCTTGAGTAACGCCACGTCCATCAACAGCTGGTCGAAGGCGCGGTTGAGGAACGTCGAATAGATCGCGACCACCGGGTGCAATCCCCCCAGCGCGAGGCCGGCGGCCGAGGTCATCGCATGCTGCTCGGCGATCCCGACATCGAACATCCGTTCCGGGTATTGCTCACCGAAGGCCCGCAGACCAGTCGGTCCGGGCATGGCCGCGGTGATGGCCACCACCTCGGGACGGCGCTGCCCCTCAGCCACCAGTGCGGCGGAGAATTCGGCGGTGAAGTCGCGGGCCGCGGTACCGTGCGCAATGCCCGTCGCCGGATCCATTTTGCCGGTCGCGTGCATCTGCTCGGCGACATCGTTCTCGGCCGGTGCATAGCCCATGCCCTTGCGGGTGACGGTATGGACGATCACCGGTCCGCCGAAAGCCTTCGCCTGGGCGAAGGCGGCCTCCAGCGCCCGCTGATCGTGGCCGTCGACCGGTCCGACGTACTTGATGCCCAGATCGGAGAACATCGCCTGCGGGGCGACGAGGTCCTTGACACCGCTCTTGAGTCCGTGGAGCAGCGCGTATGCGGCGTCGCCGACCACCGGCGTCTGGTGCAGCAGGCGGCGTCCGCTGGCCAGCAGCTTCTCATAGCCCGGTTGCAGACGCAGCCCAGACAAGTGGCGGGCAAGCCCGCCGATCGTGGGCGCATACGACCGCCCGTTGTCGTTCACGACGATCACCACGGGTCGGTGACCGTCAGCGAGGTTATTCAGCGCCTCCCAGCACATGCCACCAGTGAGGGCGCCGTCGCCGACGACCGCCACCACGGTGCGGTCCGCGCCGGTGAGCTCGAAGGCCTTCGCCAGACCGTCCGCGTTCGACAGCGCCGCCGAGGCATGCGAGGACTCGACCCAGTCGTGCGCGCTCTCGGCGCGGTCCTGATAGCCGGTGAGCCCATCGCGCTGCCGCAGTGAGTCAAAACGGTCTTTGCGACCGGTGACGATCTTGTGCACATAGCACTGGTGACCGGTGTCGAAGAGGATCGGGTCGACCGGTGAATCGAAGACGCGGTGCAGCGCGAGGGTGAGTTCGACGACGCCGAGGTTCGGACCGAGGTGCCCGCCGGTCGCCGCCACCTTTGCGATCAAGAATTCGCGGATCTCCGCGGCGAGTTCGATCATCTCAT
>NZ_JBAQWU010000024.1:0-2220 GCF_049299075.1 Gordonia sp. (in: high G+C Gram-positive bacteria) | reverse complement strand
ACGAGGTCTTCGACGTCCTCGTGCGAGGACTCGGCTTCGACGTCATACTCGCCGGTCACCAGAAAGACGACTCTGCGGGCGATGGAGACCGCGTGGTCGGCGTAGCGCTCGTAGTAGCGGCCGAGGAGGGTGACGTCGACGGCGGACGCCACACCATGCTCCCAGTCACGGTCCATCATCACGGTGAACAAGTGTCGGTGTAGATCGTCCATCGCATCGTCGTCCTCCATCAGGGCGATGGCGTCCTCGTAGTCCTGGCTGGCCAGCACCTTGCGCGCATTGCCGGCAAGTTCGACCGCCAGGCGCCCCATCTCGACGAAGTAGCCAGACACCTCTTCGGGCAGGACCCGGGCGGGATGGCGGCGGCGCGCGACCTTGGCGACGTGCAAGGCCAGAGCGCCCATCCGATCGATCTCTGAGACCAACTGGAAACCGCCGACGATGGACCGCAGATCGCCAGCTACTGGTGCCTGCAGAGCTAGTAGCTCGAAGGCCATCTCCTCGGCCTGGGCCGAACGTTCGGTCAGCGTGTCGTGGTCGGAGATCACCTGTTCGGCGAGTTCCAGATCGCCTTCCAGGAGGGCCGTGGTGGCCCGCTCCATCGCATATCCGACCGTTTCGCACATCTCGCCGAGCAGCGCGTTGAGCGCGGCCATCTGCTCTCGATAAACATCCCGCATGCGGCTATCGTACGTGCGCGATACCCGGTGCAGCTCGACCAGCGGGTGACGGCGGCGTGAACAGATCAGGAGCAGGTGGTGTCGCCCGCGTTGGTCACGGCGAGGTCGTTCGGTAGGTCGCTGTTGCTGTTCGCCTTGGGGAGCTGACCCGCCGAAATTGTGCTGCCCGGGGTGGGCGGCGATTCAATCGCCGACGATCCGGCATAATCCGCCCCCAAGATCACTTCCACGCCTGCCTTGACGGTGCGGTCCTCCTGGATGCGGGCACCCGGGAACATCTTCGCGATGGTGGCCGCCGAGTCCTTCTCGCCCGGTCCGTAGCGAACGACGGTGTCCGGCCGATTGTTGGAGGCATCGGCGATACCGGGAACGTTGAATCCGTAGGAGATCATCCGGTCCATCACGGACCGGGCCACGCCGGTTTGGCCGGAGCCGTTCAGCACACGCACCGAGACGTTCGCCGGGTATTGGGCGGTGGCATCGGTCTGGCCCAAGGTGGGGGCCGCCGCCGCCGTGGTCGCCGCGCCGGCGTCGGTGTTCTCCGTGGCGGGTTGGCGCTTCTCACCGGGCAGTGGCTTATCTTCAATGATCGCGTTGAAGATGGTGTCGATGTCTGCGGTGCGCGGGATCTCGTTGTTCTCGCCGTCGACGCTGGTGCCCTGCGTCGGGATGGTCAGGAAGGTGACCCGGCCGGCGTCGACGCCTTGCATGGAGTTGGCGAGTTGGATCAGTGAATCAGTGTCCACACCGTCGACCGTCGAGTATTGGATGAAGGTGTTGACGATCTTGTTGAGCTTGGTCGGATTGGTCAGCACATCGCTGGACAGAGTCGACCGCAGCAGCGCGGACATGAAGAGCTGCTGGCGTTTGATACGGCCGTAGTCACCATTGCCCTCGGCCGAGATGTTGCGCGCACGAACATAGTTCAGGGCGCGTTTGCCGGTCAGCTTCTGGGTACCAGGGCGGCGCAGGATGTAGCCGAGCTCGTAGTCATAGAGCGGCACGGTCGAACAGACGTAAACGCCGCCGATGGCGTTCACGACCTTCTCGAAGCCCGCGAAGTCCATCGCGATGAAGTGGTTGATGTTCAGGCCACTCATCTTGGTGAGGGTCTTCACCAGGCACGGCGGGCCGCCGACGGCGTACACGCTGTTGAGCTTCACGCCCTCAGCGGCGGGTATCTCGGCACCGAAGGCGCCCGTGGCCGGATCCCACTCTGCGCAGTCGGGCCGGTCGACCTGGAGGTCGCGTGGCCACGATACCGCTACCACGCGGCTGCGGTCGGCCGGAATATTGACCAGCAGGATGGTATCGGAGCGAATTCCCTCGATGGTGGTGGTGTCGCCGCCGCCGATCTGGGCGTTTGTGCCGAAGCGGGAATCGGTGCCGACGATCAGATAGGTCTCATCGCCGTGCTGGGCGCCTTTATTGCGAATGTTCGGGTCGTTGCCGTCGATGGCCGCGGTGGTATTCCAGGCGCCGTCCCAGCCGCGTTTGATGTTCCACATGTAGCCGGTGCCGAACAGCACCATGACGCAGG
>NZ_JBAQWU010000023.1:0-13408 GCF_049299075.1 Gordonia sp. (in: high G+C Gram-positive bacteria) | reverse complement strand
GGGAGCGGGTGGGCCCCAATCGTCGCTGGCTGAGCCTGTCGAAGCCTCCGCGGGTGCCCTTCGACAAGCTCAGGGAGCGGGTGGGGCCCAATCGTCGCTGGCTGAGCCTGTCGAAGCCTCCGCGGGTGCCCTTCGACAAGCTCAGGGAGCGGGTGGGGCCCAATCGTCGCTGGCTGAGCCTGTCGAAGCCTCCGCCGCCGTCGAGGACGACGTGGTCGACGACATCGGCGGCAAGTGGACGCTGGAGTCCGGCCAGACCGTCGAGCAGCGTCTGGCGACTATCGTCGGCGAGTCGATGGGCTACGACGCCGACGACCTGCCGCGTGAGGTCCCACTGATCGAGCTCGGCCTGGATTCGCTGATGGCGGTCCGCATCAAGAACCGCGTCGAGTACGAGTTCGACATCCCGCAGCTGCAGCTGCAGGCGATGCGCCAAGCCAACCTGGGCGATGTGACTAAGTTTGTCACTTTCGCGGTGCAGAACCGCGATCAAGTGGACCTGCTGGCGCAGGGTTCGCCCGACGGTAAGGAGCTCGACACCGCCGCCCTCTCCGCCCTGATCGACGAGGCCAATGCCCGCAACGCCGCAGGGGAACCCTTCGACGGAGCTCAGGGAGCAGACGACGTCGCGGCAGTGGACGCTGCCGCCCCGGAGATTGTTGCTGACGAGCCCTCGTCCTCGGTGGTTGAGCCGGGGGACGAAGGAGCCCGTGTCGAAACCACGCCCTCGGGCGAACCCGCCGCCGTCCCGAAGAAGGCGGACCTGACCGACCAGGCTCAGGTCGCCGCGGCGGCCGGTGCCGACGTGCCCCCGCGCGACGCCGCCGAGCGCCTCACCTTCGGCGCTTACGCCGTGGTGACCGGCAAGTCCGCGGGCGGTGTCTTCAACAAGCTCGACGTGCTCGACCAGGAGATCGCACAGAAGCTGACCGATCGACTGAACGATCGCACCGGCGGCAACATCGACGTCGAAGACGTGATCGCGTCGGAGACCATCGAGGAGCTCAGCGAGTACGTCCGCAAGCACATGGAGGCAGCTGCCGACATCGACGGCTTCGTCCGGTACCTGCGTGTTCCGGAAGTTGACGGTAAGCGGCAGCATGTGTTCGACACGACGGCCGGCGACCCGATACCGATGCTGGTGTTCCATCCGGCAGGCGGAAACACCTCGGCCTACGAGGCGCTGCTCAAACGGCTACCTGAGGATCAACCGGTGGTCGGTTTCGACCGCGTCGAGGGCAGCATTGAAGAGCGGGTGCGGCAGTACCTGCCGAAGCTCAAAGAGGTCGCGCCGCACGGACCGTACGTACTGGTGGGCTGGTCGCTGGGCGGTGTTCTCGCCTACGGTGCAGCCCAGTTGCTGCGCGACCAGGGCGAGCAGATCGCGCTCGTCGGCCTCATCGACGTCGTTCGGCCCACCGTCGACCTGATCGACACCCCGGAAAATAAGCGGGCCCGGTTGGAGCGCTGGAAGGATTTCGCGGTCAAGACCTATGACCTCGATGAGTCCATCCCGATTCCGATGGATCGTCTGGTGGACGCCGACGACGACGGCCAGTTCCAGATCATCATGGAGATGATTCAGGCATCGGGCACTAAGATCCCCGGCGGCATCATCGAGCATCAGCGGACCTCGTTCGTCGATAACCGTGCCCTCAGCAATATCGCGCCGACGCGCTACGACGGCAATGTGGTGCTCTACCGGGCCGACAAGATGCACGACGGCGCCATCGAACTGGAGCCGCAGTGGGCCGACGTCGCCCCCGACGGAAGGTGGGGCGAGGTGGTCGACGATCTGGAGATCGTGCAGATCGGCGGCGATCACCTGTCCATCGTCGACGAACCTTACGTGGCGAAGGTGGCGGCTGATCTGTCGCGCCGCATTGCCGATGTGAACCAGAAAGAGGTCTGAGCGTGACTGTCGACAACACTGCCTCGCAGCACACCACTGCAGGCAAACTCGCGGATCTGCGGGCGAAGTTGGAACTGTCCAAGGAGCCTGGTGGGCAGCGCGCGATCGCTAAGCGCGTTGCCAAGGGGATCGCCTCGCCGCGCGAGCGCCTGCAGATGCTTTTCGATGAGGGAACCTTCGTCGAGGTCGGTGCGCTGGTGAAGGCGCCGGGGTCAGCGGAGACCGGCTACGGTGACGGCGTGGTGACCGGCCACGGGCTGGTCTTCGGGCGGCCCGTCGCCGCGTTCAGTCACGACCAGAACGTGCTGGGCGGATCGGTCGGCGAGATGTTCGGCCGCAAGGTCGCCGGTCTGATGGAATGGGCTGGCAAGCTGGGCTGTCCGATGGTGGGCATCAACGATTCGGCAGGCGCCCGCATTCAAGACGCAGTCACCTCGCTGGCCTGGTACGCCGAGATGGGTCGCCGCAATGAGCTGCTGTCCGGTATCGCTCCGCAGGTGTCGATCATCCTCGGCAAGTGCGCTGGCGGCGCCGTGTACACCCCGGCGAACACCGACATCCTGGTCGGCGTCGAGGACAAAAGCTACATGTTTGTCACCGGCCCAGACATCCTCAAGGCCGTCAACGGCGAGGACATCTCCGCCGAGGATCTGGGCAGCGCCCACAATCAGGCGCGCTGGGGCAACATCCACCACGTCGCCCCGGACGAGAAGGCCGCCTTCGAGTGGGTGCGCGAATACCTCCAATACATGCCGTCAAGCTGCTGGGAGACCCCGCCGGTGATCAATCCGGGCCTGGAGCCGGAGGTCACCGAGACGGACCTGTCGCTCAATGAGTTCATGCCGGACAGCGACAACGCCGGATACGATATGCGCGACATCCTCATCCGGTTGTTCGACGACGGGGCGTTCCATGAGATCGGCGAACTGTTCGCGCCGAACATTCTGACCGGTTTCGCTCGCGTCGACGGGCACAGCGTCGGCGTCGTTGCGAACCAGCCGAGTGTCATGGCTGGCACCCTGGACACCGATGCCTCGGAAAAAGCGACGCGTTTCGTTCGCATCTGCAATGCCTACAACATCCCGCTGATCTTTCTGGTCGATACGCCCGGCATTCTGCCCGGACTTGCCGAGGAGGCCAAGGGCACCATCCGGCGGTCCGGCAAATTCCTGTACGCCTATGTGGAGGCCGACGTCCCGAAGATCACCGTGGTGCTGCGCAAGGCTTACGGTGGGGCCTACGCGGTGATGGGCTGCAAGCAGCTCGGCGCGGACGTCAACTTCGCCTGGCCGACCGCCAAGATTGCGGTGATGGGCGCCGAGTCGGCGGCCGTCCTGCTCACCCGCAGGCAGACCGAGGGTTTGTCGGCGCACGACGCCGACAAAGTGCGCCGCGACTTCATCGACTTCTACAACGTGATGATGGCCAACCCTTATCTGGCCGCGGAGAAGGGCTACATCGATGCGGTGATTGAGCCGGCGCAGACCCGGCTGCAGCTCCGCAAGGCACTCGCGCAACTGCGTGATAAGCAGATCCTGCGTGCGCCGCGTAAGCACTTCCTGATGCCGATCTAGGGCGGTACTAACCGGCGTCGGGCTGGCCCACTTCGGCTCGCACCGCATCGGTGCCGGATGCGGTGATCAGCCGATCGCGGTGCCCACGAGGGCGCCGATGCCGTAGGTGACCGCCATCGCGATTGCCCCGCCGAGCACCACCCGGAGCGTGGGGCGGCCGGGTCGGGCCCCGCCCAGGGCGGCACCGAGCGCGCCGGTCAGGGCCAGCGCGAGTAGGACGGTCCCGAAGACGACCGGAATCCGCCAAGACGCTGCTGGCAGCAAGACGGCGATCAGTGGCAGCAGCGCTCCGACGGTGAAGGCAACTGCCGAGGAGAAGGCGGCGTGCCAGGGGTTGGTCAGCTCGGTGGGGTCCAGGTGGAGTTCGGCCTCAGCGTGGGCGGTGAGCGCATCGTGCGCGGTCAGTTCGGCGGCCACTTGATGGGCGGTGGTCGCACTGAGGCCCTTCGCCTCGTAGAGGCCGGCGAGTTCGGCGAGTTCTGCGGCCGGGTCCTCGCGGAGCTCGCGACGTTCCTTGGCGAGCAAGGCGCGTTCGGTGTCGCGCTGGGAGCTGACCGAAACATACTCGCCCAAGGCCATCGAGATGGCGCCGGCGGCGAGGGCGGCGACACCCGCGGTGAAGATCGGCCCCCGTTCGGTACTGGCAGCGGCGACACCGACGACGATGCCTGCGGTGGAGACGATGCCGTCATTCGCGCCGAGCACCCCGGCCCGCAACCAATTCAGCCGACTGGTGAGGCTGCCAGAATGGGGTTCGTCTGGGTGGGCGTGCGGATTGCCGTCAGTTATCGCGGTCACGGCTGTAACGGTCCCTGACCGTCGGCCTCACCGCAAGCAAGGTTTGGCGACGCTCAGGGGTCTCGCGGAGCCGGGCACCGCGGTAAACTCGCGTGCATGGACACCATTGTTGGCCTGCCACTGCACCCGCTCATCGTGCACCTCGTCGTCGTCATCGTGCCGGTGACGGCGCTGGTCGGTGTCGCCGTCTCGGTGTGGCCCCGGGCGCGCACCTATCTGGGCTGGTTCCCTCCGCTGCTGGCGCTGGTTGCGTTGATCGCCGTACCGATAGCTTCCAGTGCGGGCGAAGCCCTGGAGGAGAAGGTGCCCGGTACGTCCGCCATCGAGCGGCACGCGGAACTCGGCGACATCGTGATCCTGGGAGTGGGCCCGCTTTTTGGTCTGATGGCCTTGCAATGGCTGCTTGATCAGTCGGTTGTGTACCGCCGGATACCGTTGAGCGATGACGCCCTGGTGTGGGTGCGCCGCGGCACCGGCGCGGCGGTCATCGTCGCCGCGATTGCGTCGATCTGGCTCGTAGTCCTGGCCGGTGATACCGGCGCCCGCGCCGTGTGGGGCTGAGCATGTTAACGCCGCCGTCAGGTGCCAGATTCCGGCACCTGACGGCGGCGTTAACCCAAGGGGCGGGTGCTAGAGGCCGAGGGGGGACCAGCCGTCGCCCTCCACCTGGCGGGCGATCACCTCGGGTCCGGCGGCCAAGAAGGGTGCGAGGGCGGCGCCACCCTGCTGGAAGTGCGCGCTGCCGAAGTGGGCGTTGAGGCCCTCGTCGGTGTACCCCTCCAGTGCGTAGTACTCGTCGGGGTTCTCGGTATTGCGGCTCAGCACGTACCAGAGGTTGCCAGGCTCGTCGCGCGTGGCAGCCGCCAGCGGCGCGAAGGCTGCGGCGAAATCGTCGCCCTTGCCGGGCTGGACCTGGAAACGGACGTTGACGATCTGCATGGAGGCTCCTGTCGGTAATGGTTTCCCGACAGTATCCCGCAGAATCGGCCGTCCGCCGACTCAGTATCCCGCGGACCGCATCGGGGCGCGGCTCGCCAGGCCGTTGACCGTGCGGTAGCCGAGCTCCAGCTGCGCTGGGGTGGCATCGGGCACCAGCGGGGTGAACCGCTCCAGAGCGCCCCAGTCGCGCGCCCAGTTGTTTCGCAGATAGGTCGGCACCAGCGTGTTGGTGAGCAGCGCGTCGGTGATGCCCAGGGGGCCGCCGAACTTACCGGCCATCCAGGTTTGGCTGTTGCGCTGGGTGCCGTCGGCGTCCGGCATGATTCGCCAGTCGGGGATCTCCAGCACGCCGTCGCGCACGGCCATCGGACGCTGACACGGGAACACTAAACCGGGTAACCAGTCGATGAACACCGGATCGGTGTGACCCACGACGTCGTTCAGGGTCCGCAGGGATGGGACACGCGGTGGGGTGAAGGCGATCCACTCGGCGGCCGCCGCCGCATCGTCGACGACGTTCAGGCGGACCAGATCGGCGCCGGGGGGAGCCTGCTTGAGCGGGAAGCGCAGAGTGCGCCATTCGGAGTTGGTTTCGATCGCGTCGATCGGCTTGTGCGGCGCACCGACCGGCACCACGCGGCCGTCGGTGCCGAGGCGACCGTATTCAGCCACCAGCTTGCGGCCCGGGGTGAGGCCGTTGAGGTTATTGAACGCCTCAATCGAACCGGCTGCGGCGACCACCAGGAGCGGTGAATCTTCCGGAGCCTGGCCGGGAGAGAACGGCAGCTGGTACCAGTCGGTGGTCACCGAGGCGACGCCGTTGGCCTGGTAGCTGCCGAGAACCGGCGTGGTGGCCGGATTGAGCCCGTTGGGGAGGCGGACCGCCGTCGACGCCGCCGCAGTGCCCTCCTCGATCGCATCGGTCGCCGACCCCTGGCTCGTCGCTTCCCGGGCGGGCGCGGCGGCGGTGGTGGTGTCCTCGTCTTCGGTGGTGGTCGACGTCGTCTTGCGCTCCAGCGGGTCGATGAGCGTGCTGGCCGGGATTCCGTCCGGCGTGAAGCCGACGTTCGCTCCGCCCAAGGCTGCGGTGGGCGATGGCGCGGGCCGTCCACCGACGGCGGCCGGGAGCAAAATGGACTTGTTCGGGTCGGTCTCCACCAAAACATCGTTGGCCAGGGCGCACTCATCGCCGGACAGCGCCCGGACATTCGATTTGAGCCACGACCAGCTGTCGCGCTGCACCCACGCACCCTTGGCGAACGAGAAGATCATGAACGCGATCACCAGCGCGGAGATCACCGGTACCGGCGAGAACTTCAACCGGTTCAGCACGCTCGGGTCCGAGCCGGTGCGGGTGGCGGCGTCCACGTAGTCGTTACGGAAGTAGTACCAGAGGCCTACCAGTGCGCACCCAATGGCTGCGGCGAGCATCAACCAGCCCAGTTTGATCCCGGCAATCGCGATCGGCCGGTCCCACCACGGCACGCCGTAGCTGCCGACGTACCACCACATGTTGGTGCCGGTGGCGGCGACGGCGGTCACCAGCAGCACCGCCGCAGCAAAGAAGGCACGGTTGGCGCGTGAGCGCAGCAGCACGGGCGACATCATGGCGACGGCGGCGGCCGCGATGGCGGCGCCGATACCGGCGTAGATCCCGAAGTGGTGTGTCCACTTGGTCGGCGTGAAGGAAATGAAGAACATCGTGCCGAGCATGACGGCGACTAGCCGCCAGATCGGGGCGCGCGCGACCCCACTGAGCGGGCTGCGGGAGAGTAGTCGGAAGATGACGACCAGCAGGCACAGGAACATGATCAGAATGCCGAAGCGACGCGCGAAGGTACCGTCGCCGGTCTGCAGGATCAGGTAGTAGTACCGAACTGGTTCCTGCCACCACTCCTGCGTCGGCCCGACCTCGGTGGCCACCGCGCTACCTTCGAGCAGCGGCTGCAGCGGCTGCCAGTAGAAGACCAGGAACAGCACTGATGTCCCGCCGGCCAGGATCGGCGCGATCATCGGCAGCAAGCCGTCGCGGCTGCGGCGGGCGACGATACTGCGGACCACCGGCCGTAAGCCGGCTAGCAGGGCGGCGGCGGCCATCAAACCGCCGGGGGCCACGGCCAGGGTGAACGCGCCGGTGACCGCAGCCAACGCGTACGGAAGCAGGCGGCGCGTGGCGATCGACCGTTCGACGAGGCACCAGGTCGCCAGGGCGCCGACGGCTTCGAGCGGCTCGAAGCGGATACCGTTGTTGTAGGGCAGCCAGATGGCCAGGAACACCAGCGCGCCAGCCCAGACAGCCGCGGAGTTGGTGCGGACGGCGCGGCCCAGGCGTGGCAGCACCTCACGGCTGATCAGCCACCAGCCGAGTAGGCCGAGTCCGAATGCGGGCAGGCGCAGCCATGGTGCACCGACGCTGACCTGCGTCATTGCGGCCAGTACCTGATAGGGCCAGCCGAACGGATCTTGCGGGACGCCGAAGTACCGGAAGTAGTTGTCGGCGTAGCCGGCTTCGCCCGTGATGCGAGCGACAGTGATGTTGTAGCCGTCGTCGGAGGTGTTGCCGCCCATCAGCCACCAGATCGCCAGCACGGCGAAGACCACCACGTCTGGGCCGCGGATGGTGAACCAACCGCGCGGCAGGAAGCGTTTGTGTCCGCGTCCGTCGCGGGTGTCGAGCACGCCGAGCGCGATCAACGACAGGAGCGTCATCAGAATGCCGACGATCACGGCGGTGAGCTTCAGTGCGGTCGGGGAGTTCACGTACCTGGTGTCGATGTCGGCGTGCAGCGACAGACCGTCTCGCGAAGCATTCGCCGGGAGATCGGAAAACACCCCGACGACCTGCGCGCGCATGTCCGGGTCGTTGGTGGAATACCGCGTCCCCTCACCGCTCATGCCTTCGACTTCCGCGACAACGCCCTGAGCGCCACCAGTCACGCGGAATACACAATTCTGGTTCGTTTGTGCCGCAGCGCGATCCACGTTCAGCAGCAGTACATTGCGGAGCGTCATCGTGATGTTCTGCTGGTCGGCGCGAATGAACAAACCGCGCGCATTGGCCTGTTTGCCCGCCGCCGGAATGGTCGACAGCAGCACGCCGCCCGCGGCCGGTAGCTGCGCGGCCAACGAACACGGAACTGTCGTGGACATGTCGGTGGGAACGAATGACACCAGCGGGGCGGTCACATCGCTGATCGTGTCCTGCTGCGGCCACTGCAGCGCGGAGCTGCGTTGCTCCACCGGCAGCAACGGGGTGGCGAGGGCGAGGATCAAGCCGAGTAGGCCGGCGATCGCCGCGATCCACTTGGCCACGCGGTAGTTGTTCGCCGTCGCCCAGCCGAAGCGACCCGAGTCGGTCGCCGACGTCGCGGACATGTCGGTCTTGGCCTTTGGTGCTGCCGGATCAGGCGTGGCGGTATCGGTCACGGTGTCCTCGCTCATTTCGGGGGCTCCAGACGGATCGTTCCGGTGCGGGCCAGACCGGACTGCGTCACCTGCTCGGTAGCGATCGCCGCGGGCATCGCATCCGGAGCGAGCGGCGTCAGCTGCTCCAGTGTGCCCCAGTCTTGATGCCAGTCATGATTCAGATAGGTCGGTACGACGACTGACCGAGTAGTGCCCTCGACGATGCCGAGCAGACCACCGGCGCTGCCGGCCATCCAAGTCTTGGACTGCATGTTCATGGTCACGAAGTCCGGCATGATGCGCCATTGCGGAACCTGGGCGACCCCGTGGGTGAAGGTCATCGGCTGCTGGCACGGGAAGTACGCGCCGACCGGGAAGTCGATCAGCGTGGGGGCTTGCGAACCCACGAGATCCTGCAGGGACACCATCTTCGGTGCGCGCGGCGGAGTGATGCCGATGAACTGCGTGATGCCGAGGTTGGTGTCGTCGAGCTTCAGCCGCATAACGGTGGCAGCCGGCGGGGCGTCGGCCATCGGCACCCGCAGGTTGCGCCACGGGCGGTTCGCAATGTGCGGACCGGGATCGATCGGGGTCACATCCTTCCCCGCCTGGACAAACTCGCCGTTCGGGCCGGGACGGCCGAACTGCACGAGAAGTGACTGCCCTGGCACGCGGACGCCGTTGGCGTCGAGGGTGGTGACCGCACCGGCCGTCGCGAACACCAGCAGCGGCGACGTGGTGACCGATTCGGCCCCTGGCGACGGTCGGGTGGGCAGCTGGTACCAGCCGGTGGTCAGATGGGCATTGCCCGGGTAGCCGTAGCTGCCGAGCACGGGCGTGCGGGCCGGGTCGAGGCCGAACGGCAACGCGACGGTGGAGCCGTTGACGGTCCGTGGCCCGGTCCCGCCGGTGGTGCCCGCACCGAGGGTGCCGATCGTGGCGAACGGCTGTGAGGTGGATCCGCCGACGTGCATGGAACCCGGGCGCATGCTGAAAGTATCCGGGAGCAGGCTGGTCGGAACACCGTCTGGCGTGAAGCCGATGCCGTCGTGGCCAGCCAAGGTTTGCGAGGCGGTCTGCCCGCCGACCGGAACGAGGAAGTTCGCATTCGGATCGGGCTCGGCGAGCACCTGATCGGCCATCCCGCAGGAGGAGCCGCCCACGGCATTGACGTTGTGGGACAGGACGGTCATCGCCCCATCACGGTCCACCACGGCTTTGCCGAACAGTGCGAGCGTGATCAGCACAGTCACTGCGGCGATCACCGTGATGGGCGAGGAGGCGACACTCATCCGGATGCGGTCGGCAGCCGAATCGGGTTCGCCAGCGTCGTGATGGGCCATGCCGCGGTTGTGCACGTAGTCCAGGCGCAGCGTCTGCCACAGGGCGACGGCTACCGAGATCACCGCGAGGACGAGGACCAGCGACGAGACCTGCTGGCCGGCCAGCGAAGGGGCCTGGTTGAACCAGGCGATGTTGTACCGCGCGACGTAGGGCCAGGCGTTGTAGCCTGCGGCCACGGCGGCGAGGCCGAAGAGCAGGGCGGCGATGAACACGGTCAGGTTGCGGGTGGACCGGCTGGCAGCTTGGGCGACCGCGAGCGTCGCAAGGGCGGCCAGGGCCGCAGCCAGTCCGGCGAAAACCCCGAAGTGAATGCTCCACTTGACCGGCACAAAAAAGAACAGGATCAGCGTCACAGCGAACGCGCCGATCAGTCGCCAGGCGGGACGGGCGTTGACGCCGTCAATGGTGCCGCGGCGGAGCAGCACAGCGGCGGTGACGATCGCCGATGCGTACAGCAGCATCACTGGAATGCGGCGGGCAATAGCACCGTCGGCGGTGGTGACCGCGATGAAGTAGTACCGCAGGAACTCTTGGCTCCACGGAATCACCGGCCCGGTGATGTAGCGGACGCGCATCGCCTCCAACACGGTCATCAGGGTCTGATCGCGGAACACGACGACGAGGACGACGAGCGCAGCCGCACCGATGGGCGCGAGCAGCGCGACGATCGGATCTTCGCGCCGGCGTGCGGCGAGGATCGCCAGCATGGCGCGCGCACTGACCAGCAGGATGGCGATCCCGATGACGCCCTGCGGGGCGAGCGCGACGGTGAAGGTGGCGAAGGTTGCGGCCAGTGCGGGCGGGAACAGCCGTTTGGTGGTGATCGCCTTCTCGGCGGCGCACCAGGTCAGTAGCGAACCGAGCACGATGATGCCCTCGGTGCGCAGGCCCGAGCAGAACGGCATCCAGAAGGCGAGGAAGACCGAGGCGGCCGCCCAGCCCGTCCACCCGGTGGCCACTGTCGCGGTGCCCAGCCGCGGCAGCACCACGCGGCTGATCAGGAACCAGGACACCAGGCCGGCCAGGAGCGCGGGGAGGTGCATCCAGATCATCGCCGGGGACACCTTGGCCCAGAGCGCCAGGAACGCGTAGTACCAGTCAAAGGGGGCCTCGGCGATACCGAAGTAGCGGTAGTAGTTGGACAGGTAACCGGCCGCGTCGGCGGTGCGGCCCATGTTCAGGATGTAGCCGTCGTCGGGGGCGCCGGCGCCGAGGAACAGCCAGATCGCCAGGACGGCGGTGACAACCAGGTCGGTCAGCCGTGGGCGCAGCGATCCGATCCACCCGCGCAGCCGACTGGGGCGCGCCGCAGCGGAGTGATCGGCAGCGGGGTCATCGGCAGCGGGGCCATCGGCGCCGTCTCCGGTCGGGCCGCGGGTCAGTTGCGGCCCGTATCCGCGCAGCCGGTCCAGGCAGTACAGCGCGACGAGGGCGACGACGGTGGCTAGCACCGCGATCGCCATGACGATGATCTTCAGCGTCGTCGCACGAGATTCGTAGCGGTTGTCGATGGTGATTTGTGCGCGCAGGCCGTCGGTCGCAGCGGCCGTCACCTGGTCGGTGGTGAGCGGGGTGAACAGGCCGTCGATCTGCGGCCGGGTCTCCGGGGGCAGCACTCGGCGTGGGCCGATGCCGACGAACTGCGCGCCGGTCTCGGCGGGTGTGGCGAAGATATGCAGGCGGGTGCAGTCTGGGGAGGCCAGCTCGTCGATGGTGGCGGTGGCTGCGGTGGTGGAGCGGAAGAGTACCGACACTCGGTCACCGCGACTGGTCACCTGCAGGGAGTTGTTGGCGAATCGGCTGGCGTTGGTCGCCATGGTGGATAGCAGCACGCCACTGCTCGAGCGGGCAGCCTCGGCGAGCGGGGCGCACGGAATCATGATGTCCAGGGCCTGCGGCGTCTGGGCGATCAGCGGCGCCACAATCGACGGATCGTCCGGGTTCAGGGTCTGTCCTTGCGGCCAGCTGATGGTGGCCTGCGTGGTCGACACCGGCAACAACGGGATGGCCAGGGCGGCTAGAATGCCGATCAGCCCGGCGACGGTCGCGAGCAGGCGGGCTTGCGGCGCCGAGAGCGGTGATGCGGCCCGCTCGCGGGCTCCCGTCTCGTCGGGCTCAGTTGTCGGCACAGGCACGACTTCTGAGGTTAGTCGAACATGCTGAGCAGGTCCCAAACGTGGCCGGTCTGTTGACACTGGCGTGCCGGGGTCAGGTCAGTGCCGGATCGGCGCGGGGCTCCACAGCCCGCTGCGGACGCGGGTGTCGTAGTCGATCACGGCGGGCTGGGCGTCGTCGTACGCCGAGTAGCGTTCCAGCGCGCCCCAATCGCGACCGATATCGCCCTGCAGGTAGGTCGCGACGGTATCCGGCCGTTGGGTCACATCCAGCCAGCCGAGTGGTCCGCCGCCGGGGGCGGACTGCCAGGTGCCGACCGCCGCGGCCAGGTCTGCGCCGGGCTTGATTCGCCACTTCGGGATCTCCGCGACACCGGCGTGGAAGTTGAACGGGCGCTGGCACGGCACGACGAGGCCGGACGTCCAGTCGACGTGCACCGGATCGGTGGACCCGACAGTGTCCTGCAGGGTGGTCATCTCCGGTAGACGCGGTGGGGTGACCACGAGGTAGTGATCGCCAGCGAGGTTGTGGTCGTCGGCGACGATGCGGATCGCGGTGAGGTCGGCGGGCAGCCCCGCGGTGTCGATGCGGACGTTGCGCCACGCCGTCGTGGGGCCCGGGTCGATCATCGCGATCTCGCCGGTCGGGGTGAGCTGACCGTCGCGGGTGGCCGGTCCGACGGGGTCGCTCGTGTACTCCAGACTCAGTTCGCCACGATAGAAGTTACCGGCCACCGAGAAGGTGAGGAGCGGACGCTCGCGCCAGTCGTCGGGCAGTCGGTACCAGCCGGAGGTTAGCTGCGCGGGGGTTTGCGCGTCCGCGCGGTAGCTGCCGAGGACGGCGGTGCGCGCCGGATCCAGCCCGAAGGGCAGCGCGGCGAGACTGCCGTTGACACCGGGCTGCTCGATCCGGCCGCCGCCGGTGCCGCCGCTGTTCGCGATCAGTAGGTCCGGGTCGATCATCGCGGCGCCGGCCAGCACACCGAGGCTGCCGGAGGAGGCCCGCACGTTGAGGTCTTCTGGGGCGCCGTTCGGGGTGAAAGCGGAAGTGGCCCGCCGGTCGGCGCCCTCGGGCTGGGTCGAGGGTCCGGCCAGTGGATCGGCCAGGGTGGCGTCCACCGGGGTCAGCAGGAAGTCGCTCGGGTTCTGCTCGACCCACACTTTGTCGGCCAGGCTGCATGGCCGCCCGGCGAGGGACTCGAGGTTGCTGAGCGGCACCGAGTACGAGCCGCTCTGGTTGATGCCCGCGACGATTGCGGTGATCATCGCGAACGCCACCAGGGTGCCGCCGGCCACGCCCATCGGCGCCCGGGCCGGGAAGC
>NZ_JBAQWU010000022.1:0-1526 GCF_049299075.1 Gordonia sp. (in: high G+C Gram-positive bacteria) | reverse complement strand
GGATGTAGTAAGACTAATCTTACTGTGTCATAAAAATAGCGATTCATGTAAGGGTGAGAGATTCAACCTCGTGGAGAGCGAGCATGGATCTCGGATCGGACGTGACGGGGAGTGAATCGCGGTTCGCTGCGTTTGTCGAGAGATTGGCGGCGGCCTTGGGCCATGCCGACAGGGTCGTACCGATGAAGGCCTACTGCACTGGGCTGATGCTGCCCGGGGACAGAAAGAGCGTCGAGCCGATGGCGGCGCGCGTGGAGCCGGGACGCGTGCAGGCAGCCCACCAGTCGTTGCACCATTTCGTCGCGAAGGCCGACTGGAGCGACGCCGCCGTGATGGAGACGGTGCGTGCTCTCGTGCTTCCGGTGATCACGAGGTCCGAGCCGATCCGTGCCTGGATCATCGACGACACCGGCTTTCCCAAGAAGGGCAGCCATTCGGTCGGCGTAGCCCGGCAGTACTGCGGACAACTCGGCAAGCAGGACAACTGCCAGGTCGCGGTATCGCTGTCGGTCGCCAACGAGCAGGCGAGCCTCCCCGTTGCATGGCGCCTCTATCTTCCGGAAGCCTGGTCCGAGGATCCGCTGCGGCGGGTCAAGGTCGGTGTTCCGGACGACGTCACGTTCAAAACCAAGCCGCAGATCGCCCTCGATCAGATCCGGCAGGCAAAGGAAGCGGGCATTCCCCTGGGCGTGGTGTTGGCCGATGCCGGCTACGGCATCGATACCGCCTTCCGGATCGGCCTGCGGGCAATGGACTTCGACTATGTCGTCGGCGTCCAGTCGTCGACCAGTCTGTGGCCGCCGGGACAGGGGCCATTGCCGCCCAAACCCTGGAGCGGAAAAGGGCGTCCGCCGTCGCTCTATCGCCGCGACCGTGATCACAAGCCGACGTCCGCCAAGGCTCTCGCCGCGACTTTGCCCGATGAAGCTTGGCAGATCGTCTCGTGGCGCGAGGGCACCAACACGACGCTCACCTCGCGGTTCGCCGCGGTGCGAGTTCGGCCGGCTCACCGCGATTATTGGCTCTCAGAACCCTACCCCGAGGAATGGCTGCTGATCGAGCAGCCCGATAGCGAGGCCGAGCCGACGAAATACTGGCTGTCGTCGCTTCCTGGCACGATGCCGATTGCCGACCTGGTGGCGAATGCCAAACTGCGGTGGCGCATCGAGCGGGACTATCAAGACCTGAAGCAGGAACTCGGTCTCGGACATTACGAAGGCCGAGGGTGGCGAGGATTCCACCACCACGCAACCCTCTGCATCGCGGCCTATGCCTTCCTGGTCTCCGAGAGGAGTCTGATTCCCCCCTCGAGACCCGGGAACACGTCGATCCTATCGGCACTTGCCGTACCCGCCGATTACCGACCGCGCGGAACTCCCGCTGCGAACCGAGCGGCACGTGGCTGACTCGATCGCAACCATCCGCACCCGTTTGATCGGGGCCCTGTCACGTCGCCTCGAACGATGTCCATGCTGCCAAAGATCCACTCGACAGTTTATGACACAGTAAGACTAGTCTTACTGTGT
>NZ_JBAQWU010000021.1:0-6768 GCF_049299075.1 Gordonia sp. (in: high G+C Gram-positive bacteria) | reverse complement strand
TGCTCAGCCTGTCGGCACGCTGACGCCGGCGGCGACGACCGGCGCCAATTCCGGGATCAACCGAGCGTGCCGCGCAGGCGGTCGTGGCGCTGGGCGGAATCGGGGTTGAGGCCGATGAACTCGACCGTCTTGCCTTTGGCGCGATAGCGGGTCTCGATGGCGTCGAGCGATGCCACCGTCGACGCGTCCCACACATGAGCGTCGGTGAGGTCGACGATCACCGTGGGTGGATCGTCGGCGTAGTCGAATTGGTAAACCAAATCGTTGCTTGAGGCGAAGAACAACTCGCCGCTGACCCGGTAGGTGCGCACCGATGCGTCGCTGTCGACCACGTCGACGCCGGTGAAGTGGGCGACGCGGCGGACAAAGAGCAGGGCCGCGGTGATCACGCCCGCGCCCACACCGAAGGCCAGGTTGCTCGTGGCGACGGTGATCGCGACCGTCATCACCATCACTGCGGTCTCACTGCGCGGCATTCGCCGCAAGGTGGCCGGCGCGATGCTGTGCCAGTCAAAGGTGCCCGCCGCCACCATCACCATCACCGCGACGAGTGCGGCCATCGGTATCTGAGCGACGAGTCCGCCGAAACCCACCACCAGGATTAGCAGGAAGACGCCCGCGAGGAACGTCGAGATCCGGGTCCGGGCGGCGGACTCTTTGACGTTGATCATCGTCTGGCCGATCATCGCGCAGCCGCCCATACCGCCGAAGAAGCCGGTCACCACGTTGGCGATGCCTTGACCGCAGGCTTCGCGGGTCTTATTCGAGTGGGTGTCGGTGATGTCGTCCACGAGCTTGGCGGTCATCAGCGATTCGAGGAGGCCCACCACAGCCATCGCGGCGGCGACCGGCGCGATGATGCGCAGCGTTTCCAGGTTCAGCGGGACGTCCGGAATCAGCCAATGCGGCAGCGTATCGGGAAGTTCACCCTCATCACCGACGTTGGGGACGGCGAGGGTGAACCCGACCGTCGCAGCGGTCAGGACGACGATTGCCACCAGCGGAGCGGGCACCGCGCGGGTCAGCCGCGGTAGTCCGACCATGATGGCCAGGCCGACGGCCACCATCGGGTACACCGGCCACGGCACATCGATGAGATGCGGTAGTTGCGCGGTGAAAATCAAGATGGCCAGGGCGTTCACAAAGCCGACCATCACGCTGCGCGGAATGAACCGCATCAGGCGGCCCACCCCGAGGGCGCCGAGAACGAGTTGGAACACCCCGGCGAGGATCACCGTCGCCAGCAGATAGTCGACGCCGTACTCCCGGGCGATCGGCGCCACCACCAGGGCGACGGCGCCGGTGGCCGCCGAGATCATCGCCGGGCGGCCACCCACGATGGCGATAGTCACCGCCATCGTGAACGAGGCGAACAGCCCCAACCGTGGGTCGACACCGGCGATGATCGAGAACGAGATCGCTTCCGGAATCAGAGCGAGGGCGACCACGAGACCACCGAGGACCTCGGTTTTCAGTCTGCGCGGGCTGCGGAGCGCCGTGAGCACATCACTGCGGCTGGCGATTTCGGCGAAGATGGGCACCGGCGTGACTCTACAGCTCGTCCACGAACCCCCATGTATCGCCGAATCTCACCGCGGTTACATGCGGATCACCGCGCCCTCACCGGTCCGGGCCGATGTGCTGTGCGATATCGGCCTGGGAGAGCCTTACCGAAGCTGCCCGGTGGCAGCCATTCACCAGGAGGTACCGATGCCCATCACCGATCGACAGATCACCTTGCGCTTCATGGCGGCACCCACCGATGTGGCCAGCCTCGGCGGCGGCGTTCGCGGTGGTCGCATCCTGGAGTGGGTTGATAAGGCCGCCTATGCGTGCGCGGCGGCGTGGTCGGGCGGCTACAGTGTGACCGCTTATGTGGGTAACATCAGCTTCGGCCGGGACATCTCGTCTGGCGATCTGGTGGAGGTGCGCGCCACGCTCATCTACACCGGCAGCAGTTCGATGCATATCGAATGCACGGTCTCGTCCGCCGATCCGCGGGTGGGCACCTTCCACTCGGCGAGCTCATGCCTGCTGGTATTCGTCGCCGTCGATGAGGAGGGCAAGCCGACGCCGGTGCGGCAGTGGGAACCGGTGCGCGCCGACGACGTCGAGCGGCACACCTATGCGCTGGCACGGTCGGATGTGCGGGCCAAGATCGCGGCTGAGATGGAGCTGGCCGATTACACGGCGCCCTCGGCAGCATTGGAAGTCGGCACGCGTTTCCTCGCCGCCCCCACCGATGTGAACTGGGGTGGCAAGGCGCATGGCGGCCGGGTGATGAACTGGATCGACGACGCGGCCTACCTGTGCGGTGTTCGCTGGTGTTCGGGGGAGGTAGCGACGGCATACATGGGCGGCGTGCGATTCTACCGGCCCATCCACATTGGGCAGGTCGCTGAGGTCTCCGCCCGGCTGATCCACACCGGCCGACAGACCATGCACGTCGCGGTGGATGTCCGCGCCTTCTGGCCGCGGGAGGGCAGTGAGACTGCGCGCCTGGCCGCGCACAGCCTCACTGTGCTTGCCGCCCTAGATTCGGCCGGTGACGCCACCGATGTGCGGCCGTGGATTCCGCAGTTACCGGGCGACGTAGCGCTGGATAACCACGCCCGGCAATTGATCGCTATCCGTGGGCACCGCCAGGCGGCAAGCGCCCATCGGATGGTCGCGATCTGACCACTGTCGGCGACCGGCGGGGGTGTCAGCCGATGATGCGCGTGAGTTTCGCGGACAGTCGCGGGGTCAGGTCGCCGTCGCTGTCGAGGCGTTCCTCGACGTACGCCAGGTCGCCGTCAGGTACCAGGCCGTACAGGCGTTTGGCGGCGCCGGTGTGCGCACCGGTATCGGTCTTGATGGTGACGTCGGTGGTGAGATTCCACGAGGTCTGGTTCAGCGGCCGACCGTAGTACAGCTCGATGGAGCCCTCGGCGTGGGTCAAGAGAAGCTCGATGGTGTCGTCCTCGCCGATCCGCCAGTAGCCGCATTCGCGCAGATCCGGTTGCACGTAATTACCGTCGGAGTCGAGAACCCAGGAGCGGGACTGCCAGTTCAGGTAATTGCTGCCGTCGTGGCTGACGATGATCTGCTGGCCGAAGTCGTAATCGTCGCCAGTGATCGGGTGATGGCCTTGGCCCACGCCCTCCCAGACGCCGACCAGCGGAAGCAGACCCAGCAGGCCGGGATGCAGATCCGGTCCCTGCCGAAGGTTCGCAGTGTCGACCGGCAACGGCAGATCGCCGACCGGCGGGACGTTTTTGTCCGCGGTCTCGGCGGCTCGCAGCTCAGCGTCGGCGATCGCCTCGTTGCCGGAGCGAGTCATGACTCGTCGCTGACCAGACGGTAGATGATGTACAGCGCGCTCCACACGATCAGCAAAGAGGCGAGGGCCAGCAGAACCTCGAAGAAAATGACCATGGGGTGATGGTACCTCGTGCATTTACCCGGCCGGTACCGTGTGCGTCCCGAGTGAACGATGTCTCTTTCGGCCCGGATGCGCCACGCCCCGCCGGCGAAAGCCTGCGGGGCGTGGCGTGTTCGGGGGCCTACTTGGCGACGGTGACCGTGAACTCGTGGATGCCAGGGGCGGCCGGGGCGGCCGCGGTCTGGCCTTTACCCTGCGCGCTGAGCGCGCGGAGCGTCCAGCTGCCCGGCGCGGCGAAGAACCGGAAGTCTCCGGTCGCCGACGCGACGACCTCCGCGGTGAACTCGCCCGAGGAGTCGAGAAGACGGACAAAGGCGCCGGGCACCGGGGTGCCCGCCGCGTCGAGGACCTGGCCGGTCAGGACGGTCTCCCGCTCGACGTCGACGCCGGCCGGAATGGTCTGCCCCTGCTTGGGTGCTGCACACATAGCTGTTGTTTCCTTCTCAGATCTCGACCGGAACGCCGACCAGGGAGCCGTATTCGACCCAGCTGCCGTCGTAGTTCTTCACGTTCTGCTTACCCAGCAGCTCCTGCAGCACAAACCAGCTGTGGCTGGAGCGCTCGCCGATGCGGCAGTAGGCGATGGTTTCCTTGGCGTCGTCGAAGCCCTTGCCCGCATACAGCGCGGTCAGTTCTTCGTCGCTCTTGAAGGTGCCGTCTTCGTTGGCCGTCGTCGACCACGGGATGTTGATTGCGCTGGGGATGTGGCCGCGCTGCTGCGCTTGCTCCTGCGGCAGGTGTGCCGGAGCGGCGATCTTGCCGGTGAACTCGTCGGGGCTGCGGACGTCGACCAGGTTCTTGACGCCGATCGACTCGACGACCTCATCGCGAAAGGCGCGGATCGAGGTGTCGGCGGGCTGCGCAACGTAGCTGGTGGCTTCGCGGACGACGGTCTCACCGTCGAGCGGGCGGCCGTCGAGCTCCCACTTCTTGCGGCCGCCGTCGAGCAGGCGGACGTCGCGGTGGCCGTAGATCTTGAAGTACCAGTAGGCGTACGCGGCGAACCAGTTGTTATTGCCGCCGTACAGCACCACGATGTCGTCATTGCCGATGCCGCGCTCGCTCAGCAGCGTGCCGAAGCCGTCGGCATCCAGGAAGTCGCGGCGCACCGGATCCTGCAGATCCTTGCGCCAGTCCAGACGAACGGCGCCGGGAATGTGGTTCAGGTCGTAGATCGAGGTGTCCTCGTCGACCTCAACGAAAACCACCTCGGGGTTGTCCAGATTCTGTTCAGCCCAGTCGGCGCTGACCAGCACATCTTCACGTGCCATGGGTTGTTCCTTTCGGCGAAAAGCTCAGCGGTAAAGCGTTGGGGGCGACGCTACCTCAGTAGTGCTGCGGCTCGACCGTGCCCGCCGACTGGGTACCCGCCAGAATCAGGTCGCTGCCGCGCGACAATGCGCTGGTCACGGGCGTGTTCCATGCCAGTGGAAGTTCCGGGAGGGTCGTCGAGAAGAGTTTAAGTACGTGTGAGCGAAACTCGTCCGGCACCGATTCGGTGAAATGCTCTTCGGGTCCGGTGTAAAAGTCGGTTGCCTCGATGCGCACGCGCCCGTTCACCACAGCGACGCGAGCCGAGACACTCACCTTGACCTTCGGGTGACGGTACTCGGCGGCCGACGGCGGATACTTGCCGTCCCGTTCCGGCGCGCCGGGGAGTGGCACGGTCCCGCTCAAGAGGATGCCGTCGGTGCGTTCGAGTAGACCGTCGCCGGGGCCGCCGGCGCCGACCTTGCCCTCCGGCGCTGGCGTATTCAGGTACAGGTCGACAATGTTCATCAGGCGGCCCAGATTCACTGAGTTGACGCGGGTTTCGGCGGTCAGCGTGGAAAACCCGATCGGTGAGGAGCCGCTGATCTGCCAGGCATTGCCGAGCCGAGCATCGCTCAGCCGGGCGGTGATATCGGCAGTGCATGCGCCGCGGTCGGCGCAACCGTCGATCGCGGCGCCTCGCCCGATGATCTGTACCCCGCTGAACTCGCCCGCCGCGGCGCGCGGCACAAATCCGAAGCCGTTGATCATCACCTCCGGCTCGTGCTGCAGGGAAGGTGCGGTGAGGAGTGCCCGGGCTAACCGGTGTTCTGCACGCGACGCCGCGACCAGATCGATCAGCAACGCCGCGACCAGCACAATCACCGTGGCAACCAACGCCCATGCCAGCGGGCGTCTCACGCTGGCGGCACCGGAGATTCGGGATTGGGGGCTCATTGCCGCTATTCTGTCATTTGAGTTCAAGGTGCTGCGACCAGCGTCGATCGACAGCCCACATGCAAGGCCACCTCGAGAATGGGAGTGGTAGTGGACCTGTTGCTGTTGACCGATGAACCCGCCGCCGATGTAGTTTTGGGTTCCCTGGCTTTACTTCCTCACCGGGTGCGCATCCTGCCCGCAGCCACCTCGGCGCTCATGGAGACCGGGGACGCCGACGTCGTGCTGGTCGACGCCCGGCGTGATCTCGCCGGTGCTCGCGGCCTGTGCCGACTGCTCGGCGGCGGTGATACCCGAGTCGGCGTGGTGCTGACCGAGGGTGGCTTGGTGGCCGTGACCGCGGACTGGGGGATCGACGATTTCTTGCTCCCGGAGATCGGACCGGCCGAACTTGATGCGCGATTGCGGTTGCTCGTAGCCCGTAAACAGGGCAGCGACGAACCCGACGATCGGGTGACGCTCGGTGAGTTGGTGATCGACGAGGCTACGTACACCGCACGGTTGCGTGGTAAACCGATCGACCTCACGTACAAGGAATTCGAGCTCCTCAAGTATCTCGCGCAGAACGCTGGCCGAGTCTTCACCCGAGCCCAGTTGCTCCACGAGGTATGGGGCTACGACTTCTTCGGCGGGACCCGGACCGTCGACGTCCATGTCCGACGGCTGCGCGCGAAACTGGGCAGTGACCACGAGGCACTGATCGGCACCGTCCGCAACGTGGGCTACAAGGCGGTGCGGCCGTCGCGGACCCGGGATGGTCGGGACGCCGCGCCCACCGACGGCGACGATTCTGCTTCCGATGCCGAGAACCAGGTGGGCAAAGCCGATACCGTGGGGGCGTGACCGCCGACTTTGCCTCGCGACTCGTCCACGGCGTGCTGGCCGCCGATGAGCTCGCCGCCGCTCGCGCCCTGATCTCCGCGGCCGAAGGCGCCGACGGTGTGGTGCCGCTCTCCGAACAGTTCATTTGCGCGTTCGCCGCCCCCGACGGCCGCCACGTCCTGAGTCCGCACGGCTACGCCGGGATCGTCGTCTCGCCATCGGGTAGCGTCGCGGTCGAGGGAGTGGTGGATCCGGCGTATCGGGGCCGCGGCGAGGGTGCCGCGCTGCTGGCCACGGCCCTGGCCGAGGGGCGC
>NZ_JBAQWU010000020.1:0-3473 GCF_049299075.1 Gordonia sp. (in: high G+C Gram-positive bacteria) | reverse complement strand
GGCCCGGACTGTGTGCCCGCGCACGCGACGAAGCCTGGATCGCCGACATGCACGTCGACAGCGCCCCCGGGGAATCGGGCGCCATCGCGTGGCAACTGCGCATCGACGACGACAACTGGGTGGAGATCCGTGCCTGGCACGATCGGATCGAAGTGCATCACCGCATCGCCGGACGCGACCACCTCCTGAACACCGTACGGTTGACCTCCCCGCTACAGGCTCTGCGACTGCGCTCGGCGCCGTGGCCCGCGGCGGGCCGATTGAATGCGGGACCCGACCGGGTGGTGCTGTCGGCTCGGACCGAAGCCGGTCTGGTGGAGGTCGACAGCATCGACGGTCGGCTGCTCTCGACCGAGGTGGCCGGCGGATTCCTCGGCCGAGTCTTCGGGGTGCGCGCCTTGCGTGCACCGATCCGCGTCGCCTCGATCGGCTACCGATCGACCCACTGACCACCCGCCCCGTGCCGCCCGGCGCCCAGCCTCACCGGAGAGATCATGACCGTTCCCACGATCGCCCGCTTGACCGCCGAACTGCGTACCGACACCGGCGTGGTCGCCGTAGCTACCCCGCGGCTGACCTGGACGGTCGCCGACGCCGCCGAGGACTGGCGACAGGAGTCCGTGGACCTGCGGTGCGACGATGCGGAGATCACCGTCGGCGGCGCGGATTCGGTCCTGGTGCCGTGGCCGTTCGCGCCCCTCACACTGGGCCGACGGCACGGCGTCCAGGTGCGGGTGCGCTCGGTGGACGGCGCGCAGACCGAATGGAGTGAACCGCTGATCGTCGAGTGCGGTGCGCTCGCTCCAGGAGAATGGGTCGCCCAACCGATCGGACTGGCTGCACCCACCGTGGACGCACAACCGGTGCTGTTGCGGACCTCGTTCGTCCTGGACCGACCGATCCGCCGGGTCACGCTCTTCTGGACTGCGCTCGGTGTCGCCGAACCAGAAGTTAACGGCCAGTCCGTGTCCGACGATGTCCTCTCCCCCGGCTGGACGTCCTATCGGGACCGGCTGGTGCATGAGACGGTCGACATCACCGATCTGGTGGGTACCGGCCAGAACGTCCTGGCGGCCACCCTGGCCGGCTGCTGGTACACCGAGAAGTACGGCTACTACGGGCAGGCGAAACGGGTTTTCGGCGACCAGCCCAGCTTCCTGGCCCAGCTGCGGGTGGAGTACACCGACGATGAGGTAGTCACTGTCGCGGCCACCGGGGCCAGCTGGTGGACCAGTGCCGAGGGGCCCGTCGTATCCAGTGGCCTCTACGCCGGTGAGCACCAAGACCTGCGCCGGCACCACACCGGGTGGTCCGCGCCCGGCTACGACGCCAGCAGTTGGGCGCCGGCCCGCATCGGCGCGAATGCATTGCCCGGCTACGAGAACGTTCCAGTCCCGCAGGCACGTATCTCGCCACCGATCCGGCGTGGCGCCCGCGTGCCCGTCGCCGCCGTGCTCACCGCGCCGTCGGGCGCCACCATCGTCGACTTCGGCCAGAACCTGGGCGGCCGAGTCCGGATGCGGGTGACCGGTGCGGCCGGCGATCGCATCGTGGTCCGGCATGCGGAGGTCCTCGACGGCGGCGAACTCGCCCTGCGCCCCCTGCGGTTCGCCGAGCAGAAGGCGACATTCGATCTGGTTGACGGAGAGAATCTCCTCGAGTCCAGATTCAGCTCGTACGGCTTCCGCTACGTGCAGATAGACGGGTGGCCCGGCGAACTCGACCCGGCTGACATCGAGGCGGTCGCTGTGCACAGTGATCTCCCCAGGCGGGCCTGGTTCGACAGTTCACACCCAATGCTCGATCGCATGCACGAGAACGTGCTGTGGACCCTGCGGGCCGATACCCTGTCGATTCCGATGGACTGCCCGCAGCGGGACGAGCGCATGGGTTTCACCGGCGATCTCCAACTGTTCGCCCCGTCGATGACCACGCTGGTCGATGCCGACGCCTTCTTGTCGTCGTGGCTGCGCGATCTGGCGGCCGAGCAACGCAGACTCGACGGAAATGTGCCGATGATGGTGCCCGAATGCCTTCCGCACCTCGCCGATGCGCTGCGCTTCGCCGAATACGGGGACGCGGCCACCGTCGTACCGTCGGTGCTGTACGACCGCTACGGTGATGCGGGCGTGGTGGGCGATCAATTGCCGAGCATGATCGCCTGGGTCGAATCGGTACTGGCGGTGGCGGGCGACAGCGGAGTGTGGCAGGGCACGCCGCAACTGGGCGACTGGCTCGACCCGGACGCCCCGCCCGAGGACCCCGGACGAACCAAAGTCGACCACGATATCGTCGCCACCGCCTACTTGGCCAAATCCCTGCAACTGGTCGCGCGCGCGTGCGCCATGGTCGGGGACGACGAACAATCCCACCACTACGCGGCGTTGCACGAACGCACGCGGAGGGCCTTCTGTGACACCTTCGTCACCCCGGCCGGTCGGATGATGAGCGACGCACCCACCGGATACGCCCTCGCCCTCGTCTTTGATCTGGTCACCGACCCGCCGCAACGGCAGCGGATGGGCGACCGGCTCGCCGAGTTGATCCGGCGCAGCGGCTACCGCATCTCTACCGGCTTCGTGGGCACGGCCATCATCGGCGATGCGCTCTCGGCCACCGGCCAGATGGCCGCGGCCGAGCGCCTGCTGCTGCAGACTCAGTGCCCATCATGGCTGTACCCGGTGACGATGGGTGCGACGACGATCTGGGAGCGCTGGGATTCGCTGCGCCCGGACGGGACGATCAATCCCGGTGAAATGACCTCGTTCAATCACTACACCTTCGGCAGCATCGTCGACTGGATGCACCGAACGGTGGCCGGACTCGCCCCGGCCGCGCCGGGCTACCGGCAACTACGGATCGCGCCCCGTCCGCTCGATGGGCTCGACCACGCGCGCTCGCGGCAGCTGACCCCGTACGGCCTGGCGGAGGTGCACTGGACGCGCGATGCCCAGGACACGGTGACCGTCCGAGCCACGGTGCCAGCCAATGTGACGGCGCTCGTCGAGTTGCCGGGCTGCGCGGCAGTGACCGTCGGTTCGGGCGAACACTCGTGGCAGTTCGCCGCACCCAAGCGGCCAGCAGGCGGGCCCTTCTCGTTGCGTTCGACCCTGGGCGACATCATCGACGATCCGCGCGCCTACAGTTGCCTGATGACGGCGGTCACGGAGCTGGTGCCCGAACGCGCCGAGGCGATCAGCTCCGACACGGTGTGGGTGAGTACCTACCCGCTGGTGCGGGCCCTGAAGTTCGTACCGGGACCGATCCTGCAGCAGATCGACGACCGACTGCAGAAGCTGTAGTCGATCCGCGGTCCGGGGAACCGGCTCAGGCTCCGCGGCGGGCCTGCAGCCAGTCCAGGAGTTGTGCGGCATCGGCCGGGTCGAGTTGCCGTGCGCGGACCGCGACCGGTCCGGAAACCAGGTCGATCCGGACATCGACGACACCGAGGCGCTGTGCGATCGGGCCAGCCA
>NZ_JBAQWU010000019.1:0-1675 GCF_049299075.1 Gordonia sp. (in: high G+C Gram-positive bacteria) | reverse complement strand
CGCACCGATGGCCGGCGTGACCAATGTGGCCTTCCGCATGCTGTGCCGGGAACTCGAGCTGGCGCGTACCGGCACAGTTTCCGGCCTGTATGTCTGCGAGATGGTGACCGCCCGCGCGCTCTATGAGCGACACCCGGTCACCATGCACATGACCAGCTTCGATCCCAGCGAAACGCCCCGGTCGATGCAGCTGTACACCGTCGACCCGGAGTACACGTACAAGGCGGCCAAGATGATCGTCGACGACAATCTGGCCGACCACATCGATATGAACTTCGGCTGTCCGGTCCCCAAGGTGACCAAGCGCGGCGGCGGCTCGGCCATCCCCTACAAACGACGGCTGTTCCGCAACATCGTGGCGGCCGCGGTCAAAGCCACCGAAGGCACCGACATTCCGGTCACGGTGAAGTTTCGCATCGGGCTCGACGACGCGCACCACACGCATCTGGATGCTGGTCGGATCGCTGCCGAAGAAGGTGCGGCCGCGGTCGCCCTGCATGCACGCACGGCCTCCGAGCGCTACTCCGGCAGCGCGCATTGGGACCAGATTGCACGACTCAAGGAACACGTCACCGACGTGCCGGTGCTCGGCAACGGCGACATCTTTGAACCGGACGACGCAATCCGAATGATGGAGCAGACCGGCTGCGACGGGGTGGTGATCGGACGCGGCTGCCTCGGCCGCCCCTGGCTTTTTGCCGAACTGTCTGCCCGCCTCCGCGGTCTACCCACCCCAGCGGCCCCGAACCTGGGCGAAGTGGGCCAGATCATGTACCGCCACGGCCAGCTGCTCAGCGCACACCATGGCGAGGACAAGGGCATGCGCGAAATGCGCAAGCACATTGCCTGGTACCTCCGCGGGTTCCCAGCTGGAGCCGACCTCCGGTCCGCGCTCGCCTTGGTCAAGAGCCTCGATGACCTGCAAGGTCTCATTGACACCCTCGACCCCGACGTGCCGTTCCCCGCCGATGGCCATGGCCCACGCGGCCGCCAGGGCTCACCGGCCGCCGTGCATTTGCCGGCGGGTTGGCTGGACGACCCGGAAGAAGACATCGTCCCGCGCGACGCGGAAATCATGCACTCCGGAGGCTGAACGGGCCGCCCTGCCAGCGTGCTCTCAGCAATTCGCACTAGTATGTTTCCAGCCCAGAACTAAAGGACTTCACCAGTGACGACAGACGACCCCGGTTCGCCGCCGGAACGCCCTGTGGGGCCCGCACGGCGATCACGGCGCGCCGGTCGCACCTCGGAGTCCTATGACTTCCGGGCGCGCTTCGGCGACCCGTCGGTCACCGAACGACGAGCCGGATTGCACGAGCCAGTCAATCGGCCGAGTCAGGTTCCCGGCCGCGAGCGGGTCACCGTCCGCGAGCTCATGGCGCAGATGGCGGCCGGACCGACCCTGCCGCCCCCAGTGCCCCCGGTGCCCCCGGTGCCCCCAGCCCCACCGGGCACCCCTATCCCTCGGCTCCCAGAGGTCCCGGTCCAGCGCCAGTCGACCCCGCAGCCGTCCACACCGCAGCCGTCCACACCGCAGACCCCGGCGGCGTGGCCGCCGGTCGAGGTTACCCAATGGATGCCGCCGGTCGAGGCGGCAGCACCGACGGTCGACCTCTCCGAAGAAACGACAACCCGCCGCGCCCAAGCCGAATCCCGCGGCCAGGTCGCACCGGCC